>JAZSEX010000108.1:0-88732 GCA_045531935.1 Acutalibacteraceae bacterium
TCCGGGTTATGAGCCCGACGAGCTACCAACTGCTCTACTCCGCGATATTTAACTGTTACTGTCCTGACAGCTTTGTTATTATAACCGATAATATTAAAAAATGCAATACCTTTTATAAAAAAAGTTAAAAAACCTTTCGACAAAGTTTTTACTCTGCTTGGTACGTTTTTTGGGACTGAGCATTTCAGAGGGCTTGTAAAGAGCCGAAGGGATGTGATAAATTTATATCGGTGATTAAAATGGCAACAAAATTTCTCAAGAAAATTTCGTTTATCGGTGAGCTTGACGGCAGCTCTTATTTGAATGACATACCTGCAGTTAAATATCTTACGCAAGTAGGCGAAATATCGATTGACAACGATGTAACAATTTTTGTTGGCGAAAACGGTACAGGCAAGTCGACGTTACTTGAAGCGATAGCCGTTGCCTGCGGTTTTAATCCCGAGGGCGGCAGTCGCAATTTTACGTTTGCTACTGCTGAAACTCATTCGGAGCTTTGTAAGTATATTATGGTTTCGAGGCATACAATTCCTAAAGACGGATTCTTTCTGCGTGCAGAGAGCTTTTACAATGTAGCTACAAATATTGATGAGCTCGATTCTCAGCCGGCAGCCTCTGCTCCGATAATAAATAGCTACGGCGGAGTTTCTCTTCACAATCAGTCTCACGGAGAGAGCTTTCTTGCACTTGTCAAAAACCGTTTCGGCGGCAACGGGCTTTATATACTTGACGAGCCTGAGGCGGCACTCAGCCCTATGCGGCTGCTGACACTTATAAGGCTGATGAAAGACCTTGTTGACAACGGCTCACAGTTTATTATATCGACTCATTCACCTATACTAATGGCTTTTCCCGGTGCACAGATACTTGAGCTGACTGAAAGAGGAATAAAGCCTACTTGTTATCAAGATACAGAGCACTATCAGGTTACAAAGCGTTTTCTCGATAACCCCGAAAAAATGCTGTCATATCTGCTTGAATAAAAACACACCCACACTCTGTCTGAAGTGTGGGTGTTGATTTTTACGTGTCGGGCTTTAATTATTCCTCGTCCTCGTCATCTTCGTACTCGATGTCGAACTCAAGGTTTTCGCCGCAGTTGGGGCACTCGATGCTGCCGCTCTCGAGGATACCCTCGTCAACGTTGATTACTTCGCCGCAAGCGGGGCACTCAACCTCGAAGAACTCGTCTTCGTCGCAGTCGTCGCAGCAGCAGTCGCAATCGTCGCAGTCGCAATCATCATCGTCATAGACATATGACTCAAGAGCATCGAGATCCTCGTCAACAGCGTCTACCTGCTCGCCAACGAGAACAAGCTCGTCCTCAAGGTCGGATACTGAAAGTGAAAGATCATCAATGATATCGATGAGAGCGTTGATGATTTTTGTTTCGGGTTTGCTTTCGTCAAGACCAAGTCCCTCTGCGAGACCCTTAATGTAAGCAGCTTTTTCGGTCAATGTCATTGCCATGGTAATTGCCTCCCTTTATTTAATAGATAATTTTTATTTTGTAGTTTGGGATAAATTAAGTGAGCTTATGCACGGCTCATATATTCGCCTGTACGTGTGTCAACGTTGATCATTTCGCCCTGATCGATGAAGAGGGGAACCTTGATCTCTGCACCTGTCTCGAGAACAGCGGGCTTTGTAGCGTTTGTAGCTGTGTTGCCTGCGAAGCCGGGATCGGTCTCTGTAACCTCAAGAGTAACGAATGTGGGGGGCTCAAGGCCGAAAACGTTGCCCTTGTAGGAGAGGATCTTACATGTCATATTTTCCTTAACAAACTTGAAGCTGTCGGGAAGAACGTCTGCACCGATCGGAACCATATCGTAAGTTTCGGGATCCATAAAGTAGTAAAGATCGCCGTCGTTGTAGGAATATTCCATATCCTTACGCTCGATGTAAGCTGTGGGGAATTTTTCTGTGGGGTTGAATGTACGCTCAACAACAGAACCTGCAATAACGTTGCGGATCTTTGTACGAACAAATGCAGCACCCTTACCGGGCTTAACGTGCTGGAATTCGATGATCTGGTAAACGTTACCTTCCATCTCGAAAGTAATGCCGTTTCTGAAATCGCCTGCTGAAACCATTTGTGTTTCCTCCAAAATTTAGATTTTAATTTAATTTTGAACATTAATAGTCAATTCATTTTAATACACATACGTAATTTT
This sequence comes from Acutalibacteraceae bacterium, assembly GCA_045531935.1. GTDB lineage: Bacteria > Bacillota > Clostridia > Oscillospirales > Acutalibacteraceae > UBA8612. Next base: position 2,175 of record JAZSEX010000108.1, read on the forward strand.
TTCAAGTATTTTACGCAAAAAAGTTAGTCCAAATTGAGCAAAACGGGCAAAATTCCGTTTTCTGCCACGTCAATTGCACCGAATTTGCCCTCTCTTACACTGCCCGGATTGAAAAACAGTATTCCGTCACGGTAAAAAGTGTCCTGTCTGTGAGTATGGCCATATAATGCAACAGAGGCCTTTTCTTTGGTTGCGGCTTCTACAAGCTCGCTTATGCCGTATTTGACAAACAGTGTGTGCCCGTGGCAGGCAAAAAAACGCTTACCCTCGATTTCGTCAACAACTGTCAGCGGCAGATCGTTGTCACGGTATGCGTATTCCCAGTTGCCTGCAACCTGATGAAAATACTTGTTGGGATATCTGAATTTGATCAGCTCAAGGTCACGTGTACCGTCGCCCAGATGAAAGACGATATGTGCCTGCGGCTGTGAGGCAAGAATAAGGTCGAGCTTGTCAACGGCACCGTGCGAATCGGAAACAACAAGTATTCTTTTCATATTCTTCCTCCCATAAACATAAAGATTAAAATAAAGTATATCATAATACGGCGGTGATTTCAATGAGCGGTAAAAACTTCTCACCCGAGCAGCTTATGCAGTTGCTGATGAATTCAAGAGGCAGTACACCCGACAGCAATATGGCACAGGACATTATAAAAAACAAGCTGAATGATGAGCAGAGACAGCGTATTGAAAGTGTGCTGCGTGACAAATCGGCACTCGAAAAGCTGCTCAGCAGCCCTCAGGCACAGGAGCTGATGAAGAAGATGGGCAGGAATAAATGACGGCACCCGATCTGAACAGCCTGCTTGAAAATTTAAGTGATGATGATATTTCGGCACTCGGTGATATGGCTCAACAGCTTTTCGGCGGTATGGGGTCGGAGCAGCCTGAGGCTCCGGCTTCGCCGTTTGGCGGTATTGACCCGGGAATGCTGAGCGGCATTATGCAGGTGTTGCCGCTGTTGCAGGGTGCGGAGGACAACGACAGGACACGGCTGATAAACGCACTCAAGCCTATGCTAAGCTATCACCGCCGAAAAAAAGCAGACGAAGCAATTCAGCTGATGAAGCTGTTTGAAATACTGCCATTGGTTATGGGCAGGTAAAAGGGGAGAGGGAGATTGGACTGTGAGCTGAGAAAAATGCAGGACCAGGCAGACTGTTTTTCGCACGTTTACCTGCGGCGCACAAGTATGCCCTCGGCACAGAAAGAAAAGCCTAAACCGAATAACGATGACAGTCTGCTTTTGCTCGGGCTGATACTTATTCTGATTATTGACGGCAGCGATATGCTGACCGTTTTTATGCTGCTGTATATTCTCGGCACATAGCGGTTAAAATTTTAATGACCTTGCAGCAAAAAATGCTTGACAAGCCGTATATTATATGATAATATAATTCAGCACACACGGAGAGATACCGAAGTGGTTATAACGGAACGGTCTTGAAAACCGTCGTACGGCAACGTACCGTGGGTTCGAATCCCACTCTCTCCGCCATTTTTAAAATAACCTTTTCAGGTTTATATATTTTTAAATCAATTTACCATGGAGAAGTACCCAAGTGGTGAAGGGGCTCCCCTGCTAAGGGAGTAGGTTGGGTGACTGGCGCGAGGGTTCAAATCCCTCCTTCTCCGCCAAAAATCCTCGTTCGCAAGAACGGGGATTTTTACTTTTTCACTTTTCACTCTTCACTTTTCACTTGATATTATTCATACAGGATTTTTGGCAAGTAATAAGTAATAGTGAAGAGTGAAGAAGTATCTTTTGCAAGGCTTTGCCTTGCACAGACTGTCGATAAAGTCACCGAGAACACGCACAAAAAAATGTAGGGAACGGTCTTTGACCGTTCCGCAACAAAAAGCAATAAAAAATCAGGAGGATTTCAAGCAAATCTTCCTGATTTTCGTTTTTTATTGTATCAGATATTGTGCGTTTGCCGTGTTTTTGCCCTCTCGCGGTATCTTTGTACAGCTTCGGGGCAAAGAACACGGCATCTCGTCACCTTTCTCGAAGTCTCACAGCTTTGTATTGCGTTTTTTATTTTATAAAAGTATAATATGTGTGAAGGGTGAGGTTTTTATGAAAGAAAGTCCTTTAATAATAAAATCAAAAGAATTTGCACTTGATGTCATAAAAGTTTGCAAGGAATTAAGGCTTGCTAAATGCGAAAGTGCACTGATTAATCAGTTTTTGCGTTCTGGTACAAGCATAGGAGCAAATATCCGCGAAGCTTTTTATGCACACGGTAAAGCTGATTTTATAGCCAAGCTTCAGATAGCACTGAAAGAATGCAGCGAGTGCGAATATTGGATTGAATTGCTTTTGGAGAGCGGATATTATAAAGATAAAACTATACTCGAAAAGTGCACGGAAATAAAGCGCATCCTTATCGCCTCCATCAATACCGCAAAGGAAAATGCGAAATGATAATAACACCCAAGCAGATTCATCCTCACGGATGAGTCTGCTTTTTTGCTCAAAAAGCGGCTGTTGCAAGTGCCGCTTGACAAAATCAAGCAGTATGTTCTTTATTTTTGTGTAACATTTTGGTATAATTAACTCAGTCAACAGGAGGCGATTATTATGACGGTTGGCGAAAAAATTCAGATATACAGAAAGCGGCTCGGTTTGTCGCAGGATGAGCTTGGGCAAAGAATGCTTGTAAGCAGGCAGACAATCAGTCTTTGGGAAAAGAATCAGACCGTTCCGACGATTGATAATTTAATAAGGTTAAAAGAAATCTTCAATGTTTCGGTTGATGATATTTTAGGCTTTGACGGCAATGAGCGAGCTGATAATATTTTGCCCGACGAAACATATAGGTTTAATTTCACAAAGGACGAAATAAAAGAAATACAGAGTTTGCAAGGAAAAGGATTGTACAGAAAGCCTGTTCTTTCTGGATTGATTTGTGTAGCGTTGATTGCGTATCTTATCTTTTTATCTGCACCCGAAATTCTGATAGGTTTTGCTGTCGGTATAGTTTTTATCGGTTCTTTTTTTCATATCAAGCGAATAATTACCTATAACAAAGCGTGGAGAAAAAATGTTGAAAAAATGTGTCAGTCGGTATATGAGTACAAGTTTTTTGAAGATTATATCATTATAAATATCTACCGTGAAAACGAAAAAGTAAGAGAATCAAAATGTTATTTTAAAGACATAGAAAAAATACAACAGTTTGGCAAATGGCTCCTTTTTCAGTTTGGCGGACAAGCTTTTATATTGCGTAAAAGTGAACTTAAAGAAAACTCAGCTTTTTATTCATACATGTATAAAAATCCTACAAAAACCATAGATAGTCCTGTGACGAATAAATGGAGAGTTATGTCGATTATATTGTTTGTTGCTTCTCTTTTGTCTATATTGGGTGCATTAGTCTTGGTTAATACGGTATCAACCGTAAACGGATTATTTATTGAAAATATGTGGCTGTTCTTTTTGCTGACTCCGGTGCCGATTGCATCAACTGTTTTCGGATTTGTGCTTAAGTCAAAGGGATTAAAATACAAAAAGAATGTTATTGCAGGTATCATAATGACTGTTCTGCTATGCATATACGGTTCGTTTACATTTATATTTTAACCGGCTTCGTTTTCTGTTGAAAATTCACCTTACTTAATATATAATCAGCCTATACCGTATCTGAAAGGGGAATTGTTATGAGGCTCAGAAGAATATGTGCTGTGGTTTTGTGTGCCCTGATGCTTTTCGGTGTTTCGGCAAATGCTGTTTCTGTTCCTGAGAGCGAAAATAATAACATCAATCCGTCCACATGGGCTGCGGTAGACGGACTCGGTCGCACGCTTTCAATGAGTGACGAAGTAGGCGGCAAGAGAGAAGATAAACACGTCGCAATGTTTTACTGGATATGGCACTACCCGTGGATAAACGACCACGAGCCGATTACAACGGGAAGCGTGCTTGATAAATACCCCGAAGCAGTAAACGATTGGGACCACCCTGCATGGGGTGGTACCTATGACGGCAGACCTCATTTCTGGGGTGAGCCGCTTTACGGTTTTTATACAAATACCGACGAGTATATTCTGCGTAAGCACGCAGAGCTGCTTGCCGATGCGGATATTGACGTTGTTTTCTTTGATACAACAAATGCCGCTGAGGTGTTTACCGACGGCTATGAAACCCTGCTCAGAGTATGGAGCGAAGCAAGAGCAGACGGAGTTGATGCACCCGATATTGCATTTATCCTTAACTTCGGCGGTGCAGAAGAAACACGTACACAGCTCTACAGCATTTACGATAACCTTTACAGTAAGGGCAGATACAGCGACTTCTGGTTTATGTGGGATAATAAGCCTATGGTAATGGCAGATATCGCTTCGCTTGACCTTACCGTACCGAAAGACAGAGAGATTTTTAATTTCTTCACATTCCGTGATAACGAAGCCACATACTTTGCTGATGATACAAGTTACTTTGAGGATACCTGGGGCTGGTGCTCCGACTATCCGCAGACAAAATTCGGCAAAAAGCTCTTTGGCGGCGTTGAAGAAATGTGCGTTTCCGTTGCACAGAATGCCAACGAAAGCGGACTTATTGCGATGAACAGTCCTGTCGGCACAGTGCAGGGCAGAAGCTTCACCGACGGCGATTATTCATACACCTATACCTACGGCGGTAAGAGAATAACCGTTGATAAAAATATTGAAAATTCCCTGCTTTACGGCCTTAATTTCCAGCAGCAGTGGGATTATGCTATTGCGCAGGACCCCGAAATTATATTTGTTACGGGCTTCAACGAGTGGATTGCAGGCAGATTTGAAAACTGGATGGAAACCGAAAATGCCTTCCCCGACCAGTTCAGCCCTGAGTACAGCCGCGATATTGAGCCGAGTGCAGGTGTGCTCAAAGACCATTATTACTATCAGCTTGTCGAGAATGTCCGCAGATTCAAGGGTGCGGATGCTCTGCCGAAAACCGATGCAAACAAAACGATTGATATAAACGGCTCTGTTTCACAGTGGAACAGTGTGCTTCCCGAGTATAATCACTATGAGGGCGGCGTAAACCGTGACAGTGCAGGCTGGAAGGGTTATCACTATAAGAACGATACATTCCGCAATGATATTGTCCAGGCAAAGGTTGCTTATGATGACAGCAATGTTTATTTCTATGTAAGAACAGCCGATGACCTTACTTCGTCAACCGACCCCGACTGGATGCGACTGCTTATCGATAGCGACACAAGCGGTGTTTTGCCAAGCTGGGAGGGCTTTGAGTTCCTTATAAACAGAGAATCCCCGAAGGACGGCAAAGCGACTCTCGAAAAATCACTCGGCGGTATCGATTTTGAGGAAGTATGCAAGGTCGATTACTCCGTAAACGGCAACGTGCTTCAGCTTGCAGTGCCCAGAACAGCACTCGGACTTACCGGTGAAGATGTAAAATTCAACTTCAAGTGGTCAGATAATCTGCTGGGTGCAGACGCAACCGCATTTTATCAGAACGGTGATGCCGCACCGGGCGGAAGATTTGCCTTTGTATTCGACAGCACATCTGCAGGCGAAACAGAAGAGCTGACCGATAACGGCAACAGCTTCTTTGATTTCTTCGATGTAATTCTGCAGAAGCTCGAAAACTTTTATATTGATTTCAGAAAGCTCTGGAATAATCTGTTCAGATAAAAATAAAACCGGAATTCACGTAAAAGTGAGTTCCGGTTTTTGTATATGCTGATATATCAGTTTTTAAGGCTCTGGAGAGGAGCGGGGATTCTGCCACCGCGTGAGATGAACTTTGCAGGGGATATCATATTGACATCCATTACGGGACCGCCGCCGAGGAGTCCGCCGAAGTCGAGCTCATCGCCGACTTTTTTGCCGATTGCGGGAATTACACGCACGGCTGTAGTCTTGCTGTTTACCATACCGATTGCGGCTTCGTCAGCAATAATTGCGGCAATAACCTCTGCAGGTGTGTCACCGGGAATGTTAATCATATCAAGACCTACGGAGCAGACAGCGGTCATAGCCTCAAGCCTTTCAAGGTTGAGTGCACCGCTTCTTGCGGCATCAATCATACCTGCGTCTTCGGTTACGGGGATGAATGCACCCGAAAGGCCGCCGACGTGTGAAGAAGCCATAATGCCGCCCTTCTTGACAGCATCGTTGAGCAGAGCAAGTGCGGCAGTTGTGCCGTGGCATCCGCATTGCTCGAGGCCCATCTCCTCGAGGATATGAGCAACCGAGTCACCTACGGCAGGTGTCGGAGCGAGTGAAAGGTCAACTATTCCGAAGGGTACACCGAGCCTGTCAGAAGCCTCACGTGCAACAAGCTGACCTACACGGGTGATTTTGAATGCAGTCTTTTTAACAACGTCTGCAACGTCTGTAAGGTTGCCGTCGGGAATCTTCTTGAGTGCAGTGCTTACAACACCGGGGCCTGAAACACCAACGTTTATTACGCAGTCAGGCTCGCCTGCACCGTGAAATGCACCTGCCATAAAGGGGTTATCCTCGGGTGCATTGCAGAATACAACGAGCTTTGCAGGGCCGATACAGCCCTTGTCTGCTGTTGCCTTTGCGGCTTCAACAACTGTCTGACCCATAAGGGCAACAGCGTCCATATTTATACCTGCTTTTGTTGAGCCTATGTTAACGCTCGAGCAGATATGCTCTGTTACTGCAAGTGCTTCGGGTATACTGCGTATGAGTGCCTCATCACCTGCGGCAAAGCCCTTATGTACAAGTGCGGAGTAGCCGCCGATGAAGTTGACGCCTACCGTCTGAGCGGCACGCTCAAGTGCCTTTGCATACTCAACGGGGTTGCCGCCCGAGCAAGCTGAAACCATAGCAATCGGTGTTACGGAAATACGCTTGTTGATAATCGGAATACCGTATTCCTTCTCAATCTGCTCACCCGTAGCAACGAGCTTTTCAGCCTTGCGTGTTATTTTGTCGTAAATTTTGTCACAGCTTCTTTTGATGTCGCTGTCACAGCAGTCGAGCAACGAAATGCCCATAGTAATTGTACGTATGTCGAGGTGCTCTTCCTCAATCATCGCAATAGTTTCGAGTATATCACTGATATTCATCATAGCCATAGCTGTTTTCCGCCTTTTCAGATTCTGTGCATTGAGTTGAAAATATCCTCGTGCATTACGTGGATTTTGAGGTTTCTTTCCTCGCCATATGCTTTGAGCTTGTCGGAAAAATCTGTGAACTCAAGCTTCATTTCTGCTGTGTCAACAAGCATAATCATACAGAACATATCCTGAAGAATTGTCTGTGAAACGTCAACAACGTTAACGTCGTGCTCTGCACAGAATGTGGAAACCTTTGCAAGGATACCGACAGTGTCCTTACCGACTACCGTAATAACTGCTCTCATCTTTATGTACCTCCAAAAAGTAAATATACTTTTAACCTAAATTTTATTTTAACACATAGAAAAAATTAAAACAATAGTTTTGTTGATATTACAGAAGTAAAAAGATTTTCCTGTATTGACATATTGGTCTGTCAGTGGTAAACTGGTGTGCAATAACCCCTGTGAAACTTTCGGAATCGGCTTCGAAACCGAAAGCGGAGGAGGCTCTGGAGAATCTCATTAAGTTGAGTGCCCAAGGTGCAAGGCTGTTTTGGCAGCTGAATCTCTCAGGCAAAAGGACAGAGCAGATGCAACCGATTAAACTTAATCTGCATTTGTTTTTTACTTTATTTTTTCAGAACCGCCTTTTTCAGGGCGGTTCATTTTTTATTCCGGAGGAATCGTACTGTGGATACGCTTTTGAAAATCGTTCAGCAAATCAATTTTTATTTATCGGATTACATTCTCATCATACTGCTTATCGGCACGGGTCTTTATTTTACCGTTAAGACCCGCTTCGTTCAGGTTCGCTGTTTCGGTGAGGGTATGAAACGTGCTTTCGGCGGAATTTCATTCCGGGGCGGTAAGCAAAAAGGCGGAATGAGTTCGTTCCAGGCGCTTGCAACTGCGATTGCGGCACAGGTAGGCACAGGTAACGTTGTCGGTGCCTGCGGTGCAATTCTTATCGGCGGTCCCGGTGCTATTTTCTGGATGTGGGTAATCGCTTTCTTCGGTATGGCAACGATTTATGCAGAGGCTGTTCTCGCTCAGGAGACACGTGTTGTCAAAGAGGACGGCACCGTTTACGGCGGCCCCGTTTACTATATCCGAAAAGCATTCAAGGGTAAGTTCGGCAAGTTCCTTGCAGGATTCTTTGCGGTAGCAAGTATGCTCGCACTTGGCTTTATGGGCAGTATGGTGCAGTCAAATGCAATAGCATCAAACTGCAGTGAAGCCTTCGGTGTTTCGCCGGTCATTATCGGTGTGATAGTTGCTGTGCTGTCAGGTTTTGTTTTCTTTGGTAATTCCGACAGAATTGCATCTGTTACAGAGAAAATTGTTCCTGTTATGGCTCTGCTTTATATTGTCGGCTCGCTTATCATTCTTGCTGTAAAAATTAAAAATGTACCCGAATCATTTGTTATGATTTTTAAATATGCTTTTGCTCCTCAGGCTCTTATCGGCGGCGGTGCAGGTGCGGCACTCAAAACGGCAATCAGTCAGGGTGCAAAGCGCGGTCTTTTCTCGAACGAAGCAGGTATGGGCTCTACACCTCATGCACACGCACTTGCAAAGGTTGAAAAACCGCATGACCAGGGCGTTATGGCAATGGTCGGTGTTTTTATTGATACTTTTATCGTTCTTACGATGACGGCACTTGTTGTAATATCAACACTCTATGCAGACGGTGGAATCCTTGCTTCAGGAGTGGCAGAAGGTGTTTCAAAAGCCAATATGGCTCAGCTTGCTTTCGGCAGCGTTTTCGGCACAGCGGCAGGTAATATTTTCGTTGCAGTCTGTCTGATGTTCTTTGCATTTTCAACTATCATCAGCTGGAATCTTTTCGGTAAGGTTAATTCAATCTATCTCTTCGGTGAAAAATCCAAAAAGATTTATGCGATTATTGCTATAGGGTTTACCTTCCTCGGCTCCTGCCTTTCAAACGACCTTGTCTGGGAGTTGACCGATATGTTTAACCAGCTTATGGTTATTCCCAATGTACCTGCGTTGATTATGCTCGGCGGTTCGGTTGCGTTGGCAGTGAAAACGTCAAAATCAAAAAGCAAAATATAAAGGAAAAATTAAAACCTCCGTAATACTTTCGTAATGCGGAGGTTTTGTTATTGCCGTGAGTCAGGTTACTTCATGTTCTTCTCGTAGGACTCGATCATCTTCTTAACCATCTGACCGCCTACTGAGCCTGCTTCACGTGATGTGAGGTGACCGTTATAACCCTGCTTGAGGTCAACGCCAACTTCACTTGCAGCTTCCATCTTAAACTTGTTAAGTGCCTCACGTGCCTCGGGTACTACGCTCTTGTTGTTGCTCTTAGACATTCTAATTACACTCCTTTGCAAAACAATTTTGTTTGCGTTTGCAGTATTATTATTGATGTGTAATTCGGATTTATTATTGTTAAGTTTTGTTATTGCAAATAGTGTTTTTATATGATAAAATCAGTTCGTGATCAGGAGAATATTTACTGGCTGTACGGAGGCTTGTTATGGTTGAAAACACTACCAGAGAAATGCAAAAGATCGAGCTTGAAATGCTGATTGAAGTTGATAGAATATGCAAAAAATACAATATTAAATATTTTTTAGTTGCAGGAACTCTTCTCGGAGCTGTCAGACATAAAGGTTTTATACCGTGGGATGACGATATTGATATTGCTATGCCTATGGACGAATATAGAAGATTCTGCAAAGTAGCAAGCAATGAATTGAGCGACCAGTATTTTTTGCAGAATTATCGGACTGACGTAACATCATGGCTTTTCACCAAAATAAGAAAAAATAATACAACAGCAATTGAAGAAAACCGATTTGGAAGTTTGTTTCATCAGGGTATATGGATAGATATTTTTCCGTTTATCGGTGTTGAAAATGATGATAAATGGCTTCTTAAATTTAATAAAAATGTAAAATCCATAAAAAAAATAATAACAAAAAAAATAGGTCTTGTTAACAGCACAGAGGGGAATTTTCTGTATGCAATTATAAATAAATTAACACCTTTGAGATTGGTTAGATTTATTTTTGGGTTGCTCTATAATCGTGTTTTTCAGGATCCTCGAAAACATACTCACTGTAATTGTTTGTGGTTGGCGTCTGAAATAACAGCTAAGTACCCTACTGAATTGTTTGATGAGCTTTGCGAAGTTGAATTCGAAGGTCATATGTTCCCCGCACCTAAAGATTGGGACAAGTATCTTACAATAGAGTACGGTGACTATATGACTCCACCTCCGCCTGAAAAGAGAAAAGGTGGCTTTCATACTATTGCTATAGTGGATGTAAACAACGATTATACAAAGTATATTAACAGATAAATATTCTCTGTTTTAAACTCAAACAAGTTATAAAAAGGCTTGAGCTGAATTTTCAGTTCAAGCCTTTTCTGAAATAATATGATTAATATATGTAAAATATGTAATTTCAGTAACTGTCTGTTTTGATAAAGTGTTGCAAAAAAATGTTGATATATTTGTATATAAGATGTATAATATTATGCAAACGAAATATACATATTATATTATTACCGATGGGTATTTCTATGAAAAAGCAGCTTAAGAAAAAAAGAACAGCAAAATATTTTTTGCCTGTTTTTCTTGTGTTTGTGTTGGTTACTGTTTCAGCTCTTGCTCTGCCGCTTGTAATCAGCTACCACAGAAACGCTTATGCAAAATCGGATATTATTGAGAGAAGCAGTGAATTCGTTGTTCCCGAAACTGACCCTCAGCCGTCGGAATGGGCAGACGTAACGCTCAGAGAGCTTGAGACCGACGGTGACGAGCCGATGACAAAGGTGCCTTATACTCTTGCAGACGGGCTTGACCGCAACGCTTCATTCGGCAGAAACAAAAACGCATTGAGCGTTTTCGGTAAAACTCCGATTTATAAAGTTGAAAAGAAAGACCCGGATATAGAAAATATTCTTGTTCTCGGAACAGATTCGAGAGATATCACCAAACTCAGAGGCAGAAGCGACGCTATGATTATCGTGTCGTATAACAAAAAAACGGGCTCAGTAAAAATGATTTCCGTTTTGCGTGATTCGCTTGTGCCGATTGAGGGTGTCGGCTGGAATAAAATCAATTCGGCGTACTCTGTTGACGGTGCAGGTCTCGCGGTCAATACCGTAAACCAACTGTTCGACCTCGATATTCAGCGCTTTGTTGTAATCGACTTTAACGGAGTCACGGATTTTGTCGACAAAGCAGGCGGCGTTACTATCAGCCTCACGCGAGCTGAGGTTGACTATATGACCAACTATAGTCAGGGTAAAGTCAAGTACAGCGTCGGTCCGAATAAATTCAACGGCGACAGAACGCTGGTTTATATGAAAATCCGCAAGATTGACAACGATTTCAACCGTACTGCAAGGCAGAGAAACGTTATCGAAACCCTTACAAAAAAGATACTGACCGAAAAAAGTCTGCCCGAGATTTACTCTCTGACCGATTTTGCTTTTCGTCTTGTGAAGACAAATATTCCGCTTGCAGAGCTTACGTCAGTTGTGGGTAATATTGCGGCAGATGCTATGAAAAGCAACTTTGAAATAGAGTCACATCACGTACCGTTTGACGGTGCATACACTTTCAGGTATTATAACGGTATGTCTGTTATATCTTTTGATATTGATGGTGCCGCAGAAAGAGTAAATAAAATTATTTACGGATAAGGTGAATTTATGTTAGCTCAGAATGTTAATCTAAACGGAAAAACCGTACTTGTCACGGGTGCGGCAGGTTTTATAGGCTCAAACCTTGTTACCGAGCTTATGAAAACAGTTGACAGCATAAAAATTGTCGGTATAGACAATATGAATGATTACTACGATGTATCCATCAAGGAATACAGACTTCGTGAAATCGAAAAGCTTGCCGCTGAAAAAGATAAGTGCGAGTGGACTTTTATCAAGGGCAATATTGCTGACAGAGTACTTATTGACGAATGCTTTGCAAAATACGGTTTTGACGTTGTTGTTAACCTTGCTGCTCAGGCAGGTGTACGCTATTCAATCACAAACCCCGACGTATATATTGAAAGCAATATTATCGGCTTCTATAATATTCTTGAAGCTTGCCGCAAAAATCCTGTTGAGCACCTTGTCTATGCTTCTTCATCAAGCGTTTACGGCTCAAACAAGAAAATCCCCTACAGCACAGACGATAAGGTCGACAACCCCGTAAGCCTTTATGCGGCAACCAAAAAGAGCAACGAGCTGATGGCTCACTCTTATTCAAAGCTTTACAATATCCCCTCAACGGGTCTTCGTTTCTTTACCGTTTACGGTCCTGCAGGCAGACCCGATATGGCTTACTTTGGCTTTACAAACAAGCTCAGGGCAGGGGACAACATTCAGATTTTCAATTTCGGCAACTGCAAGCGTGACTTCACCTTTGTTGACGATATAGTTGAGGGTGTCAAGCGTGTTATGCAGTGTGCACCCGAAAAGGAAAACGGTGAGGACGGACTTCCGATTCCGCCTTACAGAGTTTACAACATCGGCAACAACAGCCCCGAAAATCTGCTCGACTTTGTGGATATCCTTCAGCAGGAGCTTATACGTGCAGAGGTTTTACCTGCCGACTATGACTTTGAGGCACATAAGCAGCTTGTACCTATGCAGGCAGGCGACGTGCCGGTTACCTATGCCGACACTTCTGCACTTGAAAGAGATTTCGGCTTCAAGCCCTCAACCTCTCTGCGTGACGGTCTTCGCAAGTTTGCTCAGTGGTACAAAGAATTTTATATGTGATTCGGAGAAATGAATATGGAAAATAAAAAATACAGCGTAAAGCAAGGATACATTGTGCGTGAAATTGCAGGCGAGTATATCGCTGTGCCCGTTGATTCCTCGTGCGGAAAAAGCATTGTTATTTTCAACCCCGTCAGCTATTTCCTCTGGCAGGAGCTTCAGAGCGAAAAAACGTTTGAAGGACTGCTTGACGCAATGCTTAAAAACTACGACATTTCAAAAGAAGAAGCTGAAAAAGACCTGAACGATTTTCTGCTTCAGCTTGAAGAAAACGGACTTGTAAATTAAGAAAAGGCTTGTATGGTAACTGCCATACAAGCCTTTATACTTTTTATATTTTAATTAATTCCTTTATATTCTGCTTTAACCTTTTCGTAGCTTTCGAGGTTACCTATATCGTAACGGCTGCCGGGCATTTCCATTGAGTGTACCTCGGTCTGCTTACAAAGCCAGGCGATATAGCTGCCCGGTGCATCAGTACCGCAACCGCTGTCAATACCCTTTTGCACAAGCCTTGCATCGGCTTTTGAGTAGAAATAGAAGGGGGGACAGCACCAGTTTGTTGCGGGAGCCGGCGATTTTTCCGTCATTTCAAGGACTTTGTCGTTTTCGTCAACGGTTACGACGCCGCATTTCAGAAGTCTGCTGAATTCGGGTTCATAATAACGCATAATGCAGGATGTGTTTTTTTCTTTGGCGTATGCGATAAATTTTGTAAGGCTGAAATCGAGCACGTTATCACCTGCAATAACAAGCATATCGTCGTCAAGTCCGAGTTTTTCAATCGCAAACTGAATATCCTTTACCGCACCCAGACGGGTTTCGTTTGTATCCGTACCATCGTCAACAACGGTGATTTTCTGTGTTTTTTCAGCTGACCATTTTTCAAAATGATGTGCATATTTATGGTTGGAGATAACAACGTATTCATCTACCTCGCCTGACGTGTCGATATCGTCAATCAGCCAATCGAGAATAGTTTTGTCGCCTACTTTGAGCAGAGGCTTGGGAAAGTTTTCGGTAAGGGGATAAAGGCGGGTTGCATAGCCCGCAGCAAGTATAAGACATTTCATATCTGCACCTCGGAAATCAGGAGTTTACACCGTTTGCACTTTTACAGATGTGCACGGAGAATTTACCTTCAAGATGGGGAAAAGCTTCAAGATATTCGCGGGTTACGTTTTCGATTATGGACTGCTCAAAGTCGGGATTTATGAGTGACATACAGCAGCCTTTGAAGCCTGCACCCGAGAAACGTCCGCCGTAAATACCTTCGGTGTGAGTCATTATTTCATACAGTTTTTTAAGCTCGGGTGAGCCTGTTTCCCAGTTGTAAATCGAGGACCAACCGCTCTCAAAAGAAAGTTTGCCAAACTCCTCTATATCACCGTTTCTCCATGCTTCGGCACCCTTTTGTACACGGTCAAATTCTGTGTACCAGTGCTCGGCACGTTTGCGCCAGTTTTCAGGCAGCTTGTCCTTATGCTCAAGATAAACTTCATACGGTACGTCACGCAGATTTGTCTCTTCAAACTTGCCGTATTCCATACCTGCGTAAGCCTTGAGTGCGTATGCGGCACTGCGGCATTCGTCAACACGCATATTGAACGCAGAGCCTGCAAGCGTACGCTCAATACCGCTGAAGAATATAGCAATTCTGTAAGGCTTCATATCGGGGTGCTGAGGAATAAGCTCATACGTGTCGTTCTGCAAATCCATATAAAGAAGGTGGCCTTTTTTGCAGTAAACCTCGCAGGACTGATCCAGTTTACCGCAGGAAACACCGACGTATAAATTTTCGGCTTCCTGAGAAATTGAGATAAGCTCAGAAGGCTCAAGCTCTATTGAATTCATTTTGCAGAGTGCGGATAAAAAAGTGATTATTACCGCGGCAGAAGACGAAAGGCCGCCGATAGGAAGTTCGCCTCCGACAACGGCACAAAGACCTCGTCTTAAGGTGTAACGCCTACTGAGAGCTATTGTTGCACCGCGTAGATGGTCAGCCCAGTCACCCTGAGGAGTTTCGGGTGTTGCCGCAACGTGCCACTGTGCTCTTTTTTCAAATTGCATTGACTGTATTTCAACAACGCCGTTTTCTTTCGGGCCGTATGCAATATGTATTCCCTTGTTGATTGCGATACCCGTTATTTTACCGAGCTGATGGTCGCTGTGTGCACCGATAGGGCAAACTCTGTACGGTGTAAATGCAGTGTGCTGAGCCGGCTTTTTGTAGATTTGTTCGAATTTTTCAATAGCGTTCATTTGTTTCTCTCCATCTGAATCGTTATTTATCTTCAATGAGAATTCCGTTATCGACAATTTTGTAAATTCTTGTGCAGTACTGAAGCATACTGGGTCTGTGAGTGGTGATTATTCTCGCTCTGTTGGGATATGTTTTCATCATATTGGTGAGCACTTTTTCTTCCGTGTCAGCATCAAGTGCACTGGTTGCCTCGTCCATAACGACAATCGGTGCATCTCGGAGAATTGCCCTTGCGATAGACATTCTCTGTACCTGACCTTCGGAGAAATTGACACCTTTTTCACTTATTTCAGTGTTGAGTCCGAGAGGTAATTCGGATACAAAATCCCACGCATCAGCAACCTTCAAAGCTTCGATTAAATCTTCGTCGGTTGCTTCGGGACATACTATACGCAGATTATCTGCAACCGTACCTGAGAAGATTGCGTTGCCTTGCGGAACGTAAGCACAGAACCTTCTTGTACTATCGGATACGGGGATTTTAATACCGTCCTTCGTCTGTATGGTCAGCTCACCCGAATCCGGCTCTACGAGGCCAAGTATAAGCCTTAAGAGTGTGGTTTTTCCTTCACCTGAAGGGCCGACAAATGCAACCGTTTCACCCGGAGAAACTCTGAAGCTTGCCTGCCCTACAACAGGCTCATCGCCGTCGGGATATGTATATTTCAGATTATCGCAAACTATTGTAAGACCGTGTTCGTTTGCTGTATTTTCTATTTTTTCGGCTAGCTTGCTGTCTTTGTTTTCTTCAAGTGAAAGGTCGGTGATTTCCATAATTCTGCCTGCCGAGGTAGCGACGGAAATCGCACCGGGAACAAGTGAAACAAGCGAAGAGAATGAGCCTGTGAGCTGCCCGGAAATCTGTAAAAACAGGGTCATTGTGCCGTAGGAAATTGCCCCCTGCCAGAGCCTGTAAACACCCCAGCCGTAACAGGAATACGCTACAAAAAGACCGATTAACGACAGGCAAAGTCCCATAATAATTGTAAATCTGTCGTGGTCGAGCTTGATTTTTCTGTGAATCGCAAGGTTTGTTTTCATCTGGTCGACGTAACGCTTTGTAAGGTCAAAAGCTTTTATAACCTGCAGATTCTGGATTGATTCCGAGTAAAACGAGAGAATCTTTCCGTTCATTTCACGGCTTTCTTTGTTATATTTGCGTACCATTTTCGTTGTTATTCTTGATGAAAAAACAAGGAAAGGTGCGCTCATAAACGCAAAAATTGCCATAGTCGGGTCGTAGTAAAGAACAACCGCAAGACAGCCGAGGAACTGTGCCGACGTAGTGAAAATATTCGGTATAAAAGAAACAATACTGCTTGAAACAGTACCGACGTCACCTTCGATTCTGTTAAGCAGGTCGCCCGAATGATATTTACGGATATCCTCCCATTTTGAGTACGTCACGTGCTCGTAAACACCGCTTCGTATCTCCATGCTGATTTTGCTGCCGACAACGCCTGCAAGCCTTGAAATTGCGGCACTTACAAGAATCTGTGTAACACCGAGAACGACGGCTGTTACGGCACTTTTTGCTATTGTATCACTGTTGCGTGAAACAACGGAGTCTATAAGATACTTGGATGCAATGCTTGCACCCAAGCCCATAGCAGTGCTTAAAAGGCCGATAAAAACGTAGAAAACTATCTGTATGCGGTATTTTGAAGCGTAACGCAGAAGCCATTTCCACTCTTTGCCGAGAGAGCGGAAAAGCTCAACATATTCACCTGGTTTTTTCATAAAATTAATCATCTCATTTCAGCCAAAACGACCGATGGTAATAATATTCCGTTTACATCTTATCACAGATAAATTCAAATTACAAGTAAATAATTTATTTTTAAAAAATATATATAAAGTCTTGACTTTAATATATAAAACAGGTATAATTGCTGTGCATATATTGGAATCGTATGCTACAATGTCACAGTTGTAACTATGTCAATTATCAGGTTTGTACGATGAAAAAATTTTATTCGCTATGTAAAAAAAGCATTTGCATCGATGCCGAATCTTTCCCGGGCGATAATCCGCTCTGGTCACAGTTCGAGACGGAGCCTTGCGATGCTGACATAACTGTAAACTGTACAGTGACAGATTGCTTCCCGGAAGCACCTGTGGGTGTAAGGTCGGGCGATTTCACGGTGTCAGTCGATGGCGATACGGTTTACCGTGCTTTCCCTATGGGCAATATCCACGGTGCCCTTACTGTGTACTCTCCTGACGACACTTCTCGCAGCAAAACTTTTTTCACGCCGAGGAGTTTTCCGATAATGATGGACAGCCGCTATATGTGGAGCTCAGTTTCACTGGCGCAGCTGTTACTTTCCGCAAACGCATTTTTTATCCATTCGTCCTTTATCTCTGTAAACGGCAAAGCTGTTCTTTTTTCGGCTCCGTGCGGCGTCGGCAAAAGCACTCAGGCCGCTTTGTGGGAGAAATACCGCGGTGCCGAAATAATCAACGGCGATAAGTCGGGCATTCTCGTTGAGGACGGAGTTTATGCCTGCGGTGTTCCTTTCTGCGGAACAAGCGGAATATGCAAAAACAAAACCTTTCCTCTCGGTGCAATAGTGTTGCTCAGCCAGGCTGAGACCAACAGCGTACGCCGCCTCAGCGGTGTTGAAGCTCTGCAGGGCATTATGTCGAATATCTATCTCGATTTTATTGCCCCTTACGAGCGGCTTAAGTGTACCGACCTTATTATTGAGCTTCTTTCTGCTGTGCCGGTTTTCAGTCTTGGCTGTACGCCTGACGAAAATGCGGTAAAGGCTCTTGAAGAAGTGCTTGAAGGGGTGATCTGAATTTGGATATCACCTGCAACCAGCTTACAGATTTTCTTTTTGCCAAAGCAGATGCTAAGGGAATTCCTCTTGCAGGCTCTTTTGAGATAACGCCGAGGTGTACTCTCAACTGTAAGATGTGTTACATTCACAAAAGCAGTTTTGATAAAACTGCAATCGCGGAAGAAAAAGATACAGGCTTTTGGCTTGACCTTGCTAAAGATGCAAGGGATGCAGGAATGCTTATGCTGTTGCTTACGGGCGGTGAGCCTATGCTACGTCCTGATTTCGATGAGATTTATCGGGAATGTAAAAAGCTCGGTCTGCTCGTTTCGGTCAATACCAATGCAACGCTGATTGATGAAGACAAACTGCGGCTTTTCTCTGAGTATCCGCCGCATAAGGTCAGCGTTACGCTCTACGGTGCATCGTCCGAAACCTACGGTAAGCTTTGCGGTAATCCGTCGGCTTACAAAAAGGTAGTCGATTCGATATACGAGCTCAAAAAGGCAGGCGTCAACCTGAAGCTTAACTACAGCATTACGCCTGACAACGTTGCCGATATTCCTGCGGTAACGGCTTTTATCAAGGAGCTTGGCGTGCCTGCCATAGCGGCGAGCTATATGTTCGGCTCTGTGCGTAACTGCGGCGAGGCTTATCGGCTTACTGCCGAGGATGCCGCAAGGGCACAGCTTGAGTGGCATCGTGGTATGCTTGGCGATGAAGAACTGGCAAATCGTCTGCGTTCCGATTCACCGCCTGAGCAGGTTGGTGAGCTGTGCAGTCAGCGTATCAGCTGCCGTGCCGGTCTGTCCACCTTTTGGGTAACCTGGCAGGGTGAAATGACACCGTGCGGCATGATGTCCGGCCCGAGTGTGCCTGTTACGGATTTTTCCGTTGCGTGGCAAGCAATACGGGCTGAGCGTGAGAAGATATTCTTACCTGCTGAGTGTTCGGGCTGTAAACACAGAAAGAAGTGCGATATGTGTGCAGCTGTTTCGCTTGGCGAAACGGGCAGGAGTGACGGAGTGCCCCCCTACGCCTGTCAGAAGGCGCACGAGTATTCACGGCTTTGTGAAGAATTTATTTCACGTCAGTAATTATCCGAATCAATCCGATTTGGGTTTATTGATATACAAATTTTTCGAAACTATAAATGGAGGTCAAACACATGAAAACTTCGAAAAGAATCATCTCGCTTGTGCTTTGCGCAGTGATGGTTGCAAGTACGTTTCTCTGCCTTGGACCTGTAGTGTCATTCAAGGCTGAAGCTGCAGTCACACTTGGCGGCATCACACAGCAGCGAGTCGTAGGAACAGACGGTTCGTACGAATCAATTTACAGAAGCTACCAGAAGCGTTTCTTCAAGGGTGAAGAAACCAATTGGCCGACCAATTTTGTCATTCCCGGTCTCGGCTCGGCGGACAATTATACTCCGCAGGGTATGACCTACTGGAAGGCAAAGGAATGGATCCTTATCTCCGCATACGACGCTGACGGCTCTGACCCCTCGGTTATCTATGCGCTTGACGTTGTTACAACCAACCTGGTTGCAGTGTTCAAGATTCAGAATGCTGACGGCTCATACAACAAGAGCCACGGCGGTGGTATTGCTGCGTCCGAATACAACTTCTACTATGCTGATTCAGACTCGAAGGTTAGCTACATTCCTCTTTCTGAGATGGATGTTGCCGAAGGCACAACCAAAATAATCAAGCTCAAAGATAGCGTTGATTTTTCACGTGAAATGACAGGTAGCGAAACCAATCAGACAGTTAAAACATCTTATTGCTGTTATGACGACGGCGTACTCTGGACAGGTAATTTCCAGTGGGACGATGGAAAAGCTGATACAACCGACGATTCAGCTTATAACAATGTTTACCACGCCGTATACAAGAGTATTCTTATGGGTTATAAGCTCGCAGGTAATTCCTCTGCTGAGGAGTGGTATTACCTCAAGAATGGCTATAACCTTGCCAGAATTACCAACGGCAGTACTGAAACAGAGCATACTGCCAGCAGAACATCTACAGACGGAAATTATTCCGCAACAATGAAATATAAGAAAATTGAAATTGACGGTGCTAACCTTGAGGTCAGAGGCTCTGTCACTTCAAACGCTACTGCCGCCACCGAAGGTGTCAAAGAGACAAGAGTCGGTGAGGTTACAACCCCCAGCGATATCGGCTCATTCGATCTTGTTGAGGGTAAAAAGTATAAAATCTCATTCATTTCTACCAACAGGAACTCTGATATCTATATGTGGTCGCCCGGTGGAAAGCATTGTAACGTAAAGCAGTCTCAGTCATCTACCATAAGACAGCTCGATGACGGCAGATGGTATTACGAAATGATATTCACTGCGGGTGTTAAACCTACAGGCGCAGACAGCGGCTGGCAAGCAGCCGGAGTAGATGACGGAACAAACTACACAGGCACATATACCTTCCGTATTGACCAGGATGACGTCATAACAAGCAACTATGATTTTGCAGTGACAGATATCTCTGTTGTTGAATACGTTGATTCTAATAGCTTCTCTCCGGACCCTGCTTATGAAGGCATCGGCTGCGCCGGTAACCCGACCTATGTTATTGCTATGGATACTGACAGAGTTCAGTATGCTATGGTTGATAAGGGCAAGCTTTACGTCAGCCGTTCATGGAGCCGTAAGGATTCCGGAAACCATACAAGAGAACTTATGATTGCCGATATTGACCTTAATCGCCCCGGTGATGTTACTTACACCGTCAACGGCAGAACGCACAATATTTTTATTATTAATTATAGTGATTCTACCGTAACCCATTTCGGCGGCAATTACAAAGCGGCAGATAACGGCGTAAGTCTTGAAGAACGCAATCAAATGCTCTTCATGGGTGAGGCACTCTGCGTTATTAACGATTACCTCTATATGTTCGCAGAAAGTGCCGCATATACATATAACGGTAAGGATTCGTCCAATGTTTGTCCCGAGCCTATTGACGTTCTCTGGAAGATTGACCAGTACGCAATACAGGGTCTTACCAGAACTTATGAAGACGTTGCTGCTGTTGAGTACGAGAAGGTTACGTCTCTCAGCGATATCAACAGCACGGATGAATACATTATCTTGCACGAATCATCGATCAAAGACCCTGTAACTCAGGACAATATCCTCTACCTCCTTGATTCATACGGCGGTTACGATGACAAAAAGCTGCCGAAGAAGGCAAGCATTGACGTTATCAGCTCTGCTTCAACAGGTGATTCGTTAGGTGTCGTCGGCTACGAAATCCGAGACTATGACGTAAAGACTGCAGACGGCAAAACAAGCATTATCATCAGCGCAGAGGACGACGCAAACAAATCACTCCACTGGCAGTTTGAGTCGGGCAGTTCAACCTCTCTCAAGCTCAGAAACAGAGACCTATACTATACCAATCACTCTTATTTCTATTCCGGTGAAAGACTGTTTGCTATGACAACAGCTGCTGATTCCGGTATGACAATTGAGGATAAGGGCAACGGAATTTTTTGTATTAAAGGTGGTCAATGGTATAACCTCTGGTGTAACGACGGATCTGTATCTGAATCAATAACCAAATACACCAACTACTACAGAAATCATGGTGTATCCGGCTATACCCCCAACTACCACGGCCTTGCGGAAGTACCGGGCACATTCCACGTAAACCTGAGAGGCAATCCTGCAATGGCAACTGATGAGCAAACATATTTCCATATCTACAGGCGTGTTGCTGACCCGTATGCATCGACATACGAAACTCAGGTTTATACCGATATGAAGGCAAAACTGCAGGCGGACGGTACGTACAATATTACGGTCGAAACCTACGCGACAAACAGCATCCAGTACCAGTATGTCAGAGAAAAGAGACCTATCGACTATATCTTTGTTATTGATAGCTCTGGTTTGATGGATACATCCGACAGTGCCGGTTATACACGTTATGGCGAAACAAATACATTAAGCCCATATTCGGTAGCTGGTGACAGCACAAGCGTAGGCGATACCGATGCTGTAACTGGTAAAACCGGTAGTATTTATCACCTGGCAGAAGACGGTGAGTATTATCAGCTGTATGTTGATGCTTCAGCACGTGGCGACGACGGCAACTGGTTATCACATAAGTATTATAAATACTATTGGCTTTACTATAAGAAAGATGGTGTAAATGTTTACTATAACCCCTCGACTAATGGTTGGCAGACAACCAAACCTTCCGAAAGTGAAGTAGGAAAAAAATATGGCAACAGCGACGAAGACAGAGCGAAGGTTACTATTTATACCGGTGTTCATTACAAGTTGACTACTATTCCCAGACTTGATGCTGTTAAGAATGCTATTGACTCTCTCACTTATAAAATTGCCGCTGATGCAAACAGCTCCGGTTTAGCTCATCGTATTGCTCTCGTTAAATTCGGCTCGGATTCTGTATCTGAAGAAAACATTCCAGCATGGACTAATACCGGTATGTACACAAACGACGGTGTGTTCCATCAATCTTCAGGATACGACTCGATTTCTGAAACATACCTACAAAACGCTTTCTTCAACGTAAGCCAGTTCGGAACTGTGCGAAATCTGGTTAACAGTATGACTTATCTGGGTCACAACTTCCCCAGCTACGGTCTTGATATGGCGAGCGATATTATCGATAACAGCGACTCTACTTACGATGTTAACGGTGACCGAAGCGCAGTTGTTATTGTTATTTCCAGTGGTGCCCCCGGCTATATCACTGAGTCAAAAAGAGACGAAAATAAATCATATGAGACTGCAAACGTCGCACTCGGCGCAGAAGGCGCTTACAGCCTGAAGCGTAACGGTGCCCATGTTTACACAGCTCTATTTGGCAATGGTACTACCAGTGCCGGCTTTGACCTCATCTCTGACGCCGATTTCGAGAAAGATTTCATGAGATATCTTTCTTCTGACTATCCGGGCGCCAAGGCTATGGATGACCCGGGCGCACTTAACACAAGAGAAGGCGCAGACTACTACTTGGAATTTACATCCGGTTCTACCTTTAACCTTGATAAAATTACTGACGGTGTTTTAACTCAGGTTAATGCTAATTCGGATATTGCTATTTCTTCACTTACTGCAGAATCAATCCTGCGTGAGCGACTGACAGATGCTTTTGACCTTACAAACGCAACTGTTACCTGTCAGTTTGCAAAGAGTAAGTATGACGGTATTGGCAGAATGAGCTTTGAAGCAGCCACAGCCGCACCCTCAAGCGTTAAAGCAACACTTGATAAAGCCAACTACAACCTTGAGGTTACAGGTTTCGACTACTCGGAAAATAACGTTTCAGAGTACAACTCAAACAAGGGCTTGGGCAATAAGCTGATTGTAACGATCTCGGGCGTTACAGCTAACCCGAATAAGACACTTACAAGTGCTGCTATTAACGACAAAGACTATACAGCTCTTTATGAAACCGAAACGCACAAGAATGAAAACAAAGCACTTAAAAACTTCCAGCAGTATCACTTCGCAATTCCCGAGTACACATATGTTCTGGACTATGACCTGCCGATGCTTGATACCGATATCAACGGCACGCTTATCTCTGCTGATATCGAACCGAGAAAGCAGGATGTAAATAACTACGAAACAGACCTCCAGACAAAAGTTTTCGGTGTTAAATTTTCTGAAGACAAGCAGAATATGTATTACTCTCTTAACAGCCAGGAAGGTTCTGCTGAGGATAACTCAAGAGCATACATTCTGATTCAGCGTGATGACAAGTCTTACGACTGGTTCCGTCTTAACCTTATCCCCGCATCAACCGTTTACTATGAGGATAACAAGACGGCTACTCTCTCCGGCACAGAAAAATACGGCGACTGGACACCGAGAGGCGATTACACAAATAAGTATCAGACGCTTTCAAGTTCATCCGACGTATACGGTAATGACCCGACGTACGGAAATTCAACCGAAAAGTTCTCGCTCGGCACATACCTTGAAACAACTGTTTCAAGCTCTAACAACCGAAGCGAAACTAAGACCTTCACATTCAAGGGTACAGGATTCGACCTCTACTCAGCTTGCGGTAACAACACAGGTATTCAGACCGTTACCGTAAAAGATTCAGCAGGTAAACTCGTAAAAGCCTATATCGTTGATACATACTACAACGATGCAAAGTACGGCACAATTTATCAGGCTCCCATCGTTCATTTCGAGGGTGCACACGGTGAATACACTGTTGAGACAACTGCTGCTTACTACAGTTTCGCAGGCGCTCTCAAAACTCAGAGCACAGACACCTTAGAGATTGAGGGTACGGATATTGAGGCAAGCACTGCAATCGCTGACGTTGCTTCAACAGATGAGCTCTTCAGACAGATAGGTATGGACGAACTCATTGGTCAGGAAGTTGAAGTCATCTGGATGGATGAAAACTCAATCTTCAACGGCGGCACAGGTGCCGGCAATATGGATATTACACTTCAGGGAGACCTCGGTACCACAACTACAGAAAAGACGCTTGTCAACTACATCGACGGTTTCCGTATCTACAATCCGCTCAATACCGATGACAAAGACTACCCCATAAACGAACAGGGTGCACAGTATTATAACCTTATCGGCAACCTCGGCTCAGGCGTTATGACAGGCAGCAGCCTCTTCGGTTACATTGAGGGTAATGAAGGCAGCTTCGGATTTGCTGATTACTCAAGCATTACAGGTAACGGACCCAAGCACGAGGTTTACCTTACAAGCAACAGTAACAACGGTGTCAGCTTCAAGATGCAGGTTAATAACGACAACGTAAGTGCAAAGCTCAGTATGCGTGCAGTCGCAGGAAACCCCAAGGTAACTGTAAACGGTCAGGAGCTTACTGTATCAAGCACCAGTGAGCAGTACTACGATATCAGCGGTGCCATTAAAGGTCAGGATACTGTTACTATCAAGGTATCAAGCACAGGTACTAATGACCTTGTTGCTATCGGTAACCTCAGACTCAACAATGCGTCTCTCGTATCTCTCTCAAACGAAGATCTTCCCAACGTTGCAAGACTTATGACTATGTCTGCTGAGCCGATTGACTACGATCCGACACAGACTTATGTCGCACCGCCCACATTCGTTGATGCTCCGGCAGACAACCCCTTCATCGACCCTGAAGGCTCTATTCCCGATATCGATGAAATATGTGGCACAGATGGCAGCACTGAAGAACCCGTAAAGAATTTCTTCGATATAGTTGTTGATTTCTTCAAAACAATCATCGAGCGTATTAAAGAAGTCCTTCAGGCTTTGCCTGTATTCTGGACAAAAGCTAAATAAGGAGGGATTTAAGTTGAACAATTACGTTAAGCCTGCTATCAAGCTCGCTACAGTTGATGGAATTCATAAGCCTGGTACATGCAACACCACATCTTCTGATATGGAACTTATTCAAAGCATTATCGGAATAGAAAATATGGATAACGCATTCGGCATGAACGAAGGTTGCCAGGTTACAATCCCTCTTGATATGTATTGTAAGTTTACATCTACAGAGATGGGTGCGGTAAGCGTCTTCTGGTCATAAAACCCAATAAAACCAAAACCTGCACGGCGGTTAACCGTGCAGGTTTTTTCTTTTGCAAAAATTTGGCATATAATAAGGAAAATAATAAAAATATATAACAATATGTTGACTTCATATTGCTATTATAGTATTATATACTATGTATAATTATGTATTTGTGGAGGTGTACCATGGTCGATATTCACTGTCATATTCTGCCGGGATTTGACGACGGCTCAGACAACATTGAAGAGTCTGTACGTATGGCTCGTCTCGCAGTTGACAGCGGCACAAAAGCCCTTATCGCCACACCTCACAGCAATATACCCGATTCGTATCAGAATTATTACGACCAGCGTTATATCGATACTCTCAAGACTCTCAAAGAGAGAATTAAAGAAGAGAATATTCCGCTTCAGATTTACTCTGGTCACGAGATTTTTGCTTCGGGCGACATTGCAGGAATGCTTAAGTCGAAAAAACTTCTGACCCTTCGTAAATCCGATTATCCTCTTATTGAGTTCCCTTTCAAAGAGCGTGACGAAACAGTTTACCGTGTGCTCCGTGAACTTGTTGCAGAGGGATTTACGCCTGTTGTTGCTCATCCTGAAAGATATGCTTTCGTCGCCGAGGACGATTTTGCTCCGATCAGACTCAAGGATATTGGCTGTCTGTTGCAGGTGAACAAAGGCAGTCTCAAGGGTAGCTTCGGCAGGGAAGCGTTTATTGTGTCGCAAGCCCTTATCAGGCACGAGCTTGCCGATTTTGTTGCGAGTGATGCTCACAGCCCTTATATGAGAAGTACTTATCTTGCGGATGCTTACGAAATTATCTGCGATATCCGCTCGGAGGATTATGCAAATCAGCTGTTAAGCATCAATCCGAGAAAAGTCATCAGAAACGAAAAAATCTAATTGATTATAAGGTGAATCAGATGAAACTGTTCAGAATTATTGTTGTTATTTTGTTTGTGCTCGTATCGGCTGCTACAGCATTTCTTGTAGTAAAAGAACAGCTCGAGACTGACAGAACCATACCCGAAATCAGAGTTGAAGAGAAAATGATTGAAGTCAGCCTCAAAGCGACTGACGAAGAGTTGCTTCGCGGTGTTTTTGCATACGACAAAAAAGATAAAGATCTTACGGACAAGATTATTGTTGAATCAATTTCACGCTTTATTGAAAAAGGTGTCAGTAAGGTTACATATGCTGTTTGCGACAGCGACAACAATGTTGCAAAGGCCACAAGGTTAATAAGATTCACCGAATATGAGTCACCGAAATTCCATGTTGTCGGCAACCTTTGCTTTTCGCTTTATGAGCATATTGACATCAGAAACCTCATTAAGGCATACGACAGCCTGGAGGGTAATATATCCTCACAGGTCGTTGTTACGTCAAGCGATTACTCATCATCTATTGCCGGTGCATTTTCACTCGACGTTTCGGTAACTAACCAGAAAGGTGATACGTCGGTAATCAAGCTTCCGCTTATTGTTGAGGACCGTCCGCTTTCTGTTCCACAGATTGAGCTTAAAGAGTATCTGGTTTACACTGAAGTCGGTCAGACTGTAAATTTCAGTTCATATATCATTGATGCGCTTGATCTTGATGAGACAAGCCTCAGAGGCTCGGTAATTATTGAATCAAACGTTGATTTCAGTAAAGCGGGCACGTATCACGTACACTATTATGTTACGGACAGTCTGGGCAACAGGGGCCACAGTATAATGACAGTTATTGTTGAGGGTTAATGTACTATGAATAAAAATAAAATCACAATTGAATTGCATAGCCTGATAAAAGATGTTATAAGAAACATCTGGGTTGTTGTTCTTTGTGCACTCATCGGTGCAATGGGCTTTTATATTGCTACCCACGCAACCTATGAGCCGGAATATACCTCGACAGCTACCCTTTCGGTTATCAGCGGCGGCTCTGCTACGGCTTCTTATTCTGCATACACTGTTTCAACCGAACAGGCAAACGTTCTGGTCAATATTTTTACAGAACCTACAATCAAAGAATATGCCGCAGCTCATCTCGGAGTTGACAGATTTGAAGGTTCCGTTTCTGCAAGAGTTGTTGAGCAGACAAACTTCATCGAGCTGCAGGTAACTGCGGACCATCCTGAAAAATCTTACGTTCTTCTCAATGCGGTTATAAAATCGCACCATAACGTTTCAAATAAAATTTTCCGTAATGCAGGTCTTACGGTTATCAAGATGCCTACCGTACCGGGCGGGCCGTCAAACCGTCCCTCAACTTCGGATTACAGCCTCGTTGTTATGGGTGCGGCAACAATAGCCCTTGCGATGATAATAGTATTTTCTCTTATGCGCAATACCGTAAAGAAAGAAAAGGATTTTGACGAAAAGATCGACTCTAAGCTTATCGGTACAATATCACACGAAGATAAAAAAATGTCCTGGAACGATATCAGAAACAAGACAAAAAAGGGTCTTCTGATCAACAGCAGTGCTTATATAAGCCTGAGATTTACTGAAAGCTTCCACAAAATTGCTGCAAAGCTTGAGCATAAAAAGAATCACTCGGGCAGTAAAGTTTATGCAGTCACAAGTGTTGCGGAAAACGAAGGTAAATCAACATGTGCGGCAAATATAGCTGTTTCATTGGCAAGCAGAGGAAACAAGGTTCTGCTTATAGACCTTGACTTCAAAAAGCCCGCTCTTTATAAAATTTTCGGTGAGGAAGAAACCGAAAACGATGAACTTACCGAGTTCCTCAGCAAAAAAGATTCTTTCGGTAACTTTACTTTCAGGCAGTTCAAAAAAACAAGCCTTGCTCTTGCATTAATTACAAAGAGTAATCCGTTATTCAGAAACTTTATCGCTGACGGCAGCGTTGAGAAAATGATAAACGAAGCCCGTTCTGAATATGACTTTGTTATTATTGATACCGCACCGATTTCTCTTGATTCAACAGTTACCGATATCATCAATATGGTTGATAAGACAATCCTTATTGTCAGAACAGATACAGTACCTGTAAACGTGCTCAATGACTCGATTGCAACAATCAGCAAAATCAGTTCTAACCTTGCAGGCTGTATTCTTAATGATGTTCATATGAGAGTACTTCCCTTCAGCATTACCGGTAACGATGAAAGTACAGACTACGGCAGATACGGTTACGGAAGATATTCACATTACGGTCACTACGGCCATTACGGAAATTACGGCCATTACGGTCGCAAACAGAGCCGGGAAAAGTCAGAATAAAATAAAGTGAAAGAAAGTTTTGAAATGAATCAGACAGCTGAAAATAAAAAAGATACTTTTGTTACGGTTTATCTCAACGACATTGTCAAAGCTCTTCGCAGATTCTGGTGGGTCTGTGTTGCAGCTGCTGTACTGTTCGGTGGTTACAGTGCAATCAGCCGTTGGATTAATTACGTTCCCGAATATCAGTCGAGCGTAACTTTAACCGTTAACACTCAGAATGAAAGCAGCTCAATCAGCGGCGTTTCCGTATACGCATTCTATTACGATACGACTACAGCCTCACTGCTTTCTTCAACCTTTCCGTACATTCTCAATTATAACTTGCTTCAGGAAGCTATATGTGAAGATCTTGGTACGCCCTCTATGCCTGCAAGGCTGAGTGCGTCTGCTGTTGCGGGAACCAATATGTTCACGCTGACCTCAAGAGGCCGTGACCCTTACCTCGTCTATAACGTATTGATTGCGGCTCTTAAGAATTACCCGACCTTTGCAAAATACGTCGTAGGTAATATCACGTTTGAAATCCTTAAGCATCCTACTGTTGCAACTTCGCCTTCCAATAAGGTTGATTATATCAGCGAAGCGGCAAAAGGTGCTATAGTCGGTGCGTTTTTCGGTTTGCTGTTTATATTTATCTACATCCTTCAGCGTAAAACCGTCAAAACGAAAAACGATATCAAAAATCAGCTTAACCTTGAAACGCTTACAGTTATTCCCAACGTCAGCTTTAAAAAGCGGGCTATGCCGGGCGATAAATCGTTGCTCTTTACAAATCCCGACATCGGAAGCGGTTTTCCGGAATCATTCCGTGTGCTCAGAAACGTGTTTGTTTCTTCGCTTAAAGAGAATGAAAAAATAATTATGGCAACAAGCTCTGTTCCCGGGGAAGGTAAAACAACAATAACAACAAACCTTGCCATTGCACTGGC
The DNA here is from genome assembly GCA_045531935.1 of Acutalibacteraceae bacterium. Classification (GTDB taxonomy): domain Bacteria; phylum Bacillota; class Clostridia; order Oscillospirales; family Acutalibacteraceae; genus UBA8612. The sequence goes on from JAZSEX010000108.1 coordinate 31,751, forward strand.
TGACCACGGTAAAAACGTTCTTCTTTTCGATGCCGATATCAGACATCCGAGTATTGCTCCGCTTCTTGGTATCAATACCGAAGATCTTGAATATGAAACCGTTACTCAGCTATACAAAATTGCTTATGTAAAAGATTACAAACTCAGAATCCTTTTACCCGCAGCAAGCGAAGAGCAGGAAAAGGGCTATATGAACTCAAACGACATAAAAACGATGTTTGATGAGCTCAGGAATTCTTACGATTATATTATTGTCGATACTCCTCCTTGCGGCCTTATTTCGGACGCACTCTTTATTGCACAGTATTCTGACGCTGCACTTTTTATAACGTATCAGGATGCAGTCAGAATTTCGAGAGTCAAGAAAACTCTCGACAGCCTCATGTCAACCGATATACGAATTCTCGGCTGTGTTCTTAACGGAACCGCACAGGGTCTCTCGGGCTATGGTTACGGTTACGGCTACGGTTACGGCAAGTACGGTTACGGCTACGGTTATGGCAAGTACGGTTATGGCTATGGCTATGGAGAAACCGGCAAATCCGGTAAAAAGAGAAGTCATAAAAGCAAAAAGCACGGATAAACCAAAACAGATTTACGTTACTCAAATCTCCTTAAAGAAAGAGGTTTATTTATGGTAAATATACCGTTCAGTCCTCCTGATATAACTGAGGCAGAAATAAATGAAGTGTGCGAAGCGCTCCGTTCAGGCTGGATAACAACCGGACCGAGAACGAAAGAATTCGAGCGAAGAATTGCAGAGTTCTGCGGTACAGAGAAAGCCGCTTGTCTGAATTCGGCAACGGCCGCCCTTGAACTGAATCTGCGTGTGCTCGGTATCGGTGAAGGTGACGAGGTAATTGTACCTGCCTACACATATACTGCTTCGGCGTCAGCTGTCGCACACGTTGGTGCAAAGATTATATTTATAGACTGTATGCCTGATTCTTTTGAGATGGATTACGCACTTATGGAAGCAGCGATAAACGAAAGAACAAAGGCTGTAATACCTGTTGACCTTGCAGGTGTTGTCTGCGACTACGACAGAATCTTTGCCGCTGTTGAGAATAAAAAGCATCTTTTCAAGCCTGCCAATGATATTCAGCGTGCTATCGGCAGAGTTGCAGTTGTGGCAGACTGTGCTCACGCACTCGGTGCGGTGAAGGATGGTAAAAAAGCAGGACAGATTGCCGACTTTACTTCTTTCTCTTTCCACGCTGTCAAGAATCTGACTACTGCTGAGGGCGGTGCTGCAACCTGGAAGAGTATATCCGGTATTGATAACGATAAGCTTTATCAGCAGTATATGCTCTACAGCCTTCACGGTCAGTCCAAGGATGCGTTCAGCAAAACTCAGGCAGGTGCATGGGAGTACGATATCATCGGTCCGTGGTACAAATGCAATATGACGGATATTACTGCTGCAATCGGTCTCAAACAGCTTGAAAGATATCCTGCTTTGATTCAGCGAAGAAAAGAGATAATACTTAAATATAATGAGATGTGCGATTCACTCGGAATTACATATCTCTGTCACTACGGTAAAAACCACTCTTCATCCGGCCACCTTTACATAACAAGAATTCCCGGTATAAACGAAGAAGTACGAAACAGCATCATAACCGAAATGGCGGAGCGCGGAATTGCTTGCAACGTTCATTATAAGCCGTTGCCGATGATGACTGCCTATAAAAATCTCGGCTATGATATTGCGGATTTCCCCAATGCGTACAGTTATTTCCTGAATGAAATTACTCTGCCTCTTCATACAAGACTTACCGATGAAGAGGTGTCGATAATCTGCGAAAACTTTGCAGAGATTGTTAAAAAATATATCTGAGGAAGAATGCTATGATACTGCGAAAATGGGAAAATCTCCCACCTGAAATGCAGACACCCGAAGTAAAAGAATATTACGATCTGATCAGCAAGAAAAAGCTTCAGCTTGTTTTCAAGCGTGTTTTTGACGTTGCGGTTTCTTTTATCCTTCTTGTTATGCTTTCTCCTGCTTTTGCCATTCTTGCAGTTGCAATCAAGCTCGATTCCAAAGGTCCCGTTTTCTACCGTCAGACAAGAGTTACCCGATACGGTGAAAAATTCCGTATTTTCAAGTTCCGTTCAATGGTAACGGATGCGGATAAAGGTTCACTTCTTACCGTCGGCGGCGATTCAAGAATTACAAAAACAGGAAAGCTTATCCGTAAATATAAGCTCGATGAGCTCAGTCAGCTTATCGACGTGTTCAGAGGTACAATGACTTTTGTCGGCACACGTCCTGAGGTTCCGAAGTATGTTGAGAAATACACTCCGGAAATGATGGCAACTCTGCTTATGCCTGCAGGAATAACTTCTGAAGCGAGTGTTTATTACAGAGATGAAAGTGAGCTGCTTGATGCGGCGGATGATGTTGAAAAAACATATCTCGAGGTTGTACTTCCCGACAAAATGAAATATAACCTTGCCGCAATCCGAAGCTTCAGCTTTGTTGACGATATAAAAGTTATGATATTGACCGTTCTTGCGGTTTTCCGTAAATGAGGTTTTTTCAGATGAAAAAAAGACAGCACCTTATAGCGCTTCTTACAAATAACGATGATGATATTTACTGCTTTCGCAAAGAGCTCATCGAAGATATAATCAATGCCGGTTACGAGATGCTTGTATCCTGCCCGGACGGTGAGAAGTTTGAACTGATGAAGCACGTTGAATACCGCTATGATAACCCCGACATAGACAGAAGGGGCACAAACATCGTTGCGGATTTCAAGCTTTTCCTTCATTACTTCAGACTGTTTGTCAAAAACAAGCCATCGGTCATTCTCACATACACGGCAAAACCCAATGTTTATGCCGGAATTGCGGCATACATTCTCGGCATTCCTTGTATCAGCAACGTTACGGGATTCGGAAGCGTACTCAACGAAAGCGGATCCAAGCAGAAAATTATAATGTCAATTTTCAGGTTTGCTTTCCGACGTTCAACCTGTGTTATGTTCCAGAATTCAACCAATATGAGGCTTGCCGAAGAAACGGGTATGGTAAAGGGTGAGCATAAGCTTATTCCCGGCTCGGGTGTAAATACCGACAGATATCCGCTTCAGCCTTACCCCGACGGTGGTAACGGAAAAGACGGCGAAAAGGTTGTTTTCAATTATATAGGCAGAATACTGCACGACAAAGGTGTTGACGACTATATCGAAGCTGCCAAAAGAATAAAGGCTGAATATCCTAACACCGAATTCAATATGCTCGGTTTTATCGAACCGACGGAAATGCACTATGAAGCTGAGCTTTCCGCTCTTGAAAAAGAAGATATTGTAAAATACAGAGGCAGTCTCAAAGATATAAAGTCATTTGTCACTGCTTCACACGCAACGATTCATCCGTCCACCTACGGCGAAGGAATGAGCAACGTGCTTCTCGAAAGTGCATCCAGCGGCAGACCCATAATTTCAACCGATAACCCCGGCTGTATGGAAACCTTCGTCGACGGTGAAACAGGTTTAATCTATCACGGCGGCGACGTTGATGCATTGTGTGAACAGATAAAAAAATTCCTTGCTATGCCCAATGAAGACAGAAAATCAATGGGTGAAAAGGGAAGAGAATATATAAAGAAAAACTTTTCAAGAGATATAGTTATAAAAGCATATCTTGAAAAAATCAACAGCTTGTGCAAATAAGGAAGTTAAAGTTATGTACACCAATCTTTTTAAAAAAATACTTGCCAAAGAAGAAAAAATATCTCTTGTAGGTCTCGGCTACGTAGGTATGCCCATAGCTGTTGCCTTTGCAAAAAAGGTTGATGTAATCGGTTACGACCTCAACGCAAAGAAAATCGAGCTCTACAAAAGCGGTATCGACCCCACACTCGAGGTTGGCGATGAGGCGATAAAGAATACTACGGTTGAGTTTACCTCTGACGAAGCAAAACTCCGTGAGGCAAAATTCCACATCGTTGCAGTACCTACTCCCGTTAACGATGACCATACTCCCGACCTTTCTCCCGTTGAAGGCGCAAGCCGTATTCTCGGCAGAAATCTCACAAAGGGCTCGATAGTTGTATTTGAATCAACCGTGTATCCCGGTGTTACAGAGGATGTCTGCGTGCCTATCCTCGAAAAAGAATCAGGTCTTAAGTGCGGTGTTGACTTCAAAATCGGTTATTCACCCGAGCGTATCAATCCCGGTGATAAGGTGCACCGCCTTGAAACCATCGTAAAAATTGTTTCGGGTATGGATGCTGAAACTCTTGACATTGTTGCAAAGGTTTACGAGATTGTTGTTGAGGCAGGTGTTCACCGTGCAGAAAGCATCAAGGTTGCTGAGGCTGCAAAGGTTATCGAAAACAGCCAGCGCGATATCAATATTGCGTTTATGAATGAGCTTTCAATCATTTTCAACAAGATGGGAATTGACACAAAGGCAGTCCTCGAAGCCGCAGGCACAAAGTGGAATTTTCTCAAATTCTTCCCCGGTCTTGTCGGCGGACACTGTATCGGTGTTGACCCGTATTACCTTACATACAAAGCAGAACAGCTCGGCTATCACAGCCAGGTTATACTTGCAGGCAGACGCATTAACGACGATATGGGCAAGTACGTTGCCGAAAATGTTGTTAAGAAGCTTATTGCTGCAGGCAAGAACGTAAAAGACGCAAAGGTTGCAATTCTCGGCTTTACCTTTAAAGAGAATTGCCCCGATACCAGAAACACAAGAGTTATTGACATAATGAATGAACTCGGCGAATACGGTATCACACCTGTTGTTGCTGACCCTGTGGCAGATGCAGAAGAGGGCAAGGCACACTACGGAATTGAGTTTGCTGATATCAGCGCAGTCAAGGATATGGACGCAGTTATAATCGCCGTCGGTCATACAAAGTTTATGAGCTTTGAAATGAGTGATATCGATTCTATGTTTGCTGCCGGTGATAATTCCGGCAAGGTTATCATTGACGTCAAGGGCGTTCTTGACAGAAAAACTTATTCCGAAGCAGGCTATCAGTACTGGAGGCTTTAATAATGGGTTACAGACACCTTGTTTTTCCTGAAAACTCACTCTTCCTTGTTACAGGCGGTGCGGGATTTATCGGTTCAAATATCTGTGAAGCAATCCTTGAAATGGGTTACAGAGTGCGTTGTCTGGACGATTTGTCAACAGGCTCACAGAAGAATGTCGATATGTTTCTTTCAAACCCGAATTATGAATTCATAAAGGGCGATATAAAAGATTTTGACACCTGCATGAAAGCTTGCGAAGGTGTCGACTATGTGCTTAATCAGGCTGCATGGGGAAGTGTTCCAAGAAGTATTGAAATGCCGCTTTTCTACTGTGCAAACAACATAAGCGGCACCCTCAATATGCTTGAAGCTGCAAGACAGAATAACGTAAAAAAGTTTGTATATGCTTCATCTTCATCTGTTTACGGTGACGAACCCAATCTTCCCAAAAAAGAAGGCAGAGAGGGTAACCTTCTCTCTCCCTACGCTCTTACCAAGAGATGCGATGAAGAGTGGGCAAAGCAGTACACAAAACATTACGGCCTTGACACATACGGAATGCGATATTTCAATGTTTTCGGCAGAAGACAGACACCCGACGGTGCTTATGCCGCAGTTATTCCGAAGTTCATCAAGATGCTTATAAACGGTGAGACTCCCACTATTAACGGTGACGGTAAGCAGAGCCGTGATTTCACATATATCGAAAACGTTATCGAGGCAAACCTCAAAGCATGCCTTGCACCGCATGAAGCTGCAGGCGAAGCGTTCAATATCGCCTACGGCGGCAGAGAATATCTGATTGATATTTACTACGGACTTACAAAAGCTCTGAATGTCGATACGGAGCCTAACTTCGGTCCTGACAGAGCAGGCGATATCAAGCACAGCAATGCGGATATTTCAAAGGCAAAAGAACTTCTCGGCTATGACCCCGAATGGAGCTTTGAAAAAGGAATTGAAGCTGCAATTGCATGGTATAAGGAAAATTTATGAGTAAAGGTACGATAATATATTACGGCGGATTTACTCTGCCCGATAAAAGTGCAGCGGCAAACAGAGTTGTTTCAAACGGCAAAATTTTTTCAGAACTTGGTTACCGAACTGTTTTTATCGGTGTGTCTGAAGAAAAGTTTGAAGGTATTAGACCTGTTTCAAAACACGAAGATATGTATGAGACAGCTCATCCAAACTCAACTTCACAGTGGCTTAAGCATATGCTGAGCGTTGAATATATAGAAAAAATTGTCGATGAATACGGTGACGTATGTAAGGTGATTCTCTACAATGCACCGATGATTACCTTGATGAAGGCTAAAAAAGTTTTTGCAAAGAGAGACATTGAGGTATGTTATGACTGTACTGAATGGACAAAGGATACCGACGGTTCACTGCCAAAAAGAATTTTCAAAGCGCTTGATGAAATTCTCATTAGCAATTTCGCCCATAAGGTTGCTGACGGTATGATTGCCATAAGCTCAATGATGGAGCAGAAATATAAAAAAAGCCAAAAGCTTCTCATACTCCCGCCTCTTGTAGATATCAATGATGAAATCTGGCATCAGCAACCTGAAAATCACGAGGGCGTTTTTGAATTCTGTTTTGCAGGTATTCCCGACGGAAAAAAAGAAAGCCTTGATAAAGTTATCGAAGCATTCTGCGGTATAGATAAAGACAATGTTCTTTTACGCATTATCGGTATAACAGAAAACGATTTTAACGATATTTATCCCGAGTGTAAAATATCAGAAAAATCCAAAAACAAAATAATTTTTATGGGCAGACTTTCTCACAAAGAAACCATAAGATATATTCTCGGATGCGACTGCTACATATTTATCCGCCGCTCGGATAAGCGCAATAATGCAGGCTTCCCGACGAAGTTTGCGGAGAGTTATACCTGCGGCGTACCTATTATAACAACCGATGTCAGCGATGTCGGTGAGTATATCAAAAAATCCGGCAGAGGCAGTTTACTCCCGGATATGACAAAAGAAAACATATCTGAAGCTATGCTCTGTCAGATTAAAAACAAAAATCAATTCAACAGTTTAGATAAAACATTCCACTACGAGTCATTCATTCAGCCAACAGAAAACTGGCTGAAATGAAATTTATGAAAGGAGGAAGAATATGCTCAAAAACGGATTATCGTTCGGCCTTATACAGAAAATCGCCGTGCTTTATATAATTATCTGGACTATTTCTCCTCCTTTACAGGTTGATACAATTTATAGATTAATTGCACTTGCCTGTGCTGTTATATGGGTTGCAATATGGTTTATCAGAGAAAGTCCGATTACGTTGGGTAAAGAGCAGATATGTGCCGTGTTTTTTTTGATTGCGGTCGTAGTGGTTGTTTATGTTGAAAAGTACGATTTTGAAAGTATTATTAAACAAATCGCACTTATAATGCTTGTCGTCTGCTTTATGATGACGTATTTTTATGACGACAAGTGGGATGAACTTGCAGGCATTGTGCCTATTGTTCTTGTTCTCTTTACGGTATGGAATTACAAAACTTTCAGTATCCTTGTTGAAGACCATACTATTGCAAGACTTCTCGTTCGTGACGACGAAACAACTTATCAATATCTCAGACAAGGTATCGGCGGTTATAGCCTTATATACCCTCAGGCATGTATTTCTCCTTTGATACTAGCCTGGATTTATAAATCACTCAAGCACAATAAGATGTTCTTTGTAATAGGTGTGGCATGGCTGTATACATACGTGCGGCTCATTGAGCTTGCAGGTTATTCTATTGCTCTTTTTACAAGCGCCATAGGTCTCCTGCTCCTGATCTTTTACAGAGGTAAGAATATAATCGTTGCTTTTATAATTACGATTCTTGCCTTTGTAGGAATAATGGCAGCCATAATGTATATTGCACCTTTCAGGGAGTGGATACTCGAAACCTTTGACGGTACAGCTGTTGCAAACAAAGTAAATGACCTTGTTTACGGTACAGAAACAGGTGTAACGGGTGATTCGATTCAGGCTCGTATTAACACCTATTCAAACAGCTTAATGGATATGATAAGGTATCCGTTAATCGGTTCACTCTGGCGTGAAAGCGGCGGCGGACATTCGGCTCTTCTGGACATTACGTCAAAATACGGTATCTTAGGCGGATACGTTTTTTCAATGATGTTTTATCACGTGCCGCTTCACTACAAGCATCGCTGCAGCGATAAATTTATTATGAGAACAGCCAATGCTACGCTTGTAACTTTGCTTTTTGTTTCGTTGCTTGACTCATACACATACTCATTCACGTGCATGGTATTGATTGTCTCTTCGCTTATTTTTGAAGATATTATAAAATGGACCGGAGCTGAAAAAACATGAAGGTTTTATGGACAGTAAATTTAATACCTGCTGCAGTTTCGGTTAAGCTCGGTAAAAAGTCCGAGGTGCTCGGAGGCTGGGTTGAATCCATGGCAGAGCAGCTTAGTAAAAGCACCGATATTGAGCTTGGTATTGTATGTAAATGTGAAGAAAATCTTAGCTTCTGTGAAGTGATTGACGGTATAACATATTTCAGTCTTCATTATACATCCTCAACGTCTCTTGCAGAGCTTGAGTCAAAGTGTGATGAAATAGTTGCCAGGTTTAAACCTGACATTGTAAATATAGAAGGTACTGAATTTCTTCATGCAAGAGCGATGCAGCTTACTGCAAAGAAGCACAGCGTACCTGTTGTTGTTTCACTTCAGGGTATTCTTAACGGACAGTATGCTTATCAGTGTGGTCAGCTTCCCGTAGACGATATGATGTTTTCAAAATCTTTGACTAATATCTTTTCTGCATGGATTATGCATCTTCGCAAAACCATGTGGTACAAGCCACGTATGAAGCCTGAAAAAGAGATAATCGAAAATGCCGATTATATTCTTGGCAGAACAACGTGGGACAGAGCACATTCATACGCTATTAATCCCAATGCAAAATACTATCCCTGCAGCCGTATTCTCCGTGCCCCTTTTTATGAAGAAAAATGGTCTGCAGAAAAAATGCAGCGTCATTCAATTTATGTAGGTAACGGATACAATGCACTCAAGGGTGCACACTTTGTCGTTATGGCTCTGCCATATCTTATAAGGGAGTATCCCGATGTAAAGGTATATATTGCAGGCTATAAGCCCTATCAGGAAAACGACAAGCGCTCGATTCTGAAAAAAGGTTATGCGGCATACCTTAAAAAGCTTATATACGACCTTGGCGTACAGGATCATATTGAGTTTACGGGTCCTCTCAAGGCACCGCAGGTAGCGCAGATGCTTTCAAAGGTAAACGCATACGTGCTTTGCTCAACTATTGAAAACAGCCCAAACACTCTCGGTGAAGCTATGATGGTTGGCACGCCCTGTGTAGCGGCATACGTCGGTGGTGTTTCGGATATGGCGGAAGACGGCAAAGAAGCTCTGTTTTACCGAAACGATGACCCGAAACTTCTTGCCTGGAATATCAAACGCATTTTTGACAGTGATGAGCTTGCACTTGCACTTTCCGAAGCAGGCAAGAAAAAGGCGCGAATAACACACGACCCCGAAAGAAACGCACAGCTGCTTATTGATGCCTATACAGATATTTTAGAGTGACGGAAGCAATCCGAATTATGCCTGAAAGCGATTCTTTTCAACGCTTTTCGGCGTTTCGGGGTTGAAAGGCATCAGCCTTTCTGCTCCCTCAATCGCCAAAAATCATTTTAAAATCATCAGCTTTCAGGTCGAAGATTTTTTATCGTGAAGATTTTTGGTTTATCAAGGCACAAAACGGAGCAAATCCTTGACGGATTTGCGAGTATTTTAACAAAGATAAGACGGAAATCATCCGATAAAAAACACAGTTCGGATTACTTCCGTTACTCTGGAGGAGAAATAATATGAGTTACGCACCGATTATAATATTTGTATATAACCGTGCAGACCATTTTACTCAAGTCTATAATGCTCTCTCCGCCTGTAAAGAGGCAAAGGAATCCGAGCTTTTTGTTTTCTCCGACGGAGCCAAAAACGAAGCCGGTAAAGAAAAGGTCAATGAAGTCCGTGCTGCTGTTGCCGCTGTTAAGGATGCAGGTGATTTCAAAACTGTTACCGTAACCGAAAGTCCCGTAAATAAAGGTCTTGCCGCATCGGTTATCGCAGGCGTTACGGAAATTATCAACAAGTACGGCAAAGTAATTGTTGTTGAGGACGACTGTAAGATTTCTCCTTTCTTTCTTCGTTTTATGAACGAAGCTCTTGATTATTATGAATCTAACAAAAAAATCGGATCAATCGCAGGATATACGCCTATGATTGAGTTACCCATTGATTATAAAAGCGATGTGTTTGCCGCGTACCGTTCCTGTAGCTGGACGTGGGCAACCTGGAAAGACCGTTGGGAAGGCGTGGACTGGGAGCTTAAAGAAATAAAAGATTTTTACAATTCTCCTAAGCTTATCCGTTGTCTTAACTCAAACGGAAGCGACAGATTTATCCGTCTTTACCGTCAGACAAAGGGCAACGGCAGTTCCTGGTCGGTAAGATTCGGTGCACATCTTGTGAAAAATAATCTTCTTACGGTTTATCCGAGGTTTTCTTATAACAGCAACATCGGCTGCGATGAATCAGGTGTACACAGTACATCAGATGATGCTGAAAAAATGCGTGTTGATTTATCAAAGGCTATTGAAAATCCTGTTTTAACCGACGTTGAAATTGACAGCAGAATTCAGAAAATAATGAAAAAACAGTATTCCTACGGATTTATTTCGGAAGCTAAGAAATTTATCGCAACACTTTTGATTGTTATTAAAGAAAGGTTGAGATAAAACAATGGAAAATCAGCCTCTCGTAAGTGTAATAATCCCTGTATATAACGTTGAGGAATATCTTTGCGAATGTGTTGACAGCGTTATAAACCAGACATATAAAAATCTTGAAATAATTCTTGTTGACGACGGCTCAACCGATTCGTCAGGTAAAATCTGCGATGATTATTCAAAAAATGATGAACGAGTTTGTACAGTTCATCAGGAAAACGGTGGCCTTTCCGCCGCAAGAAATGCAGGTCTTGATAAAGCAAGCGGAGATTATATCTACTTTCTTGACAGTGATGATTATGTTGCTGACAACGCGCTGGAAACTCTTATTACAATCGCAGAAAAAGATAACAGCGATATAGTCTTTTTTGATGCTGTTTCATTTGCGGATACACCCGATTTTACCGTAAAGCAAAATTACATACACAAACACAAATATAAATCAGATACAGGTTATAATGTTTTTTCGGCAATGACCAGAAATAAAGAGTATCATAGTGCCGTACCTCTCCAGCTTTTCAGAAAAGACTTATTAACAGAAAGCAAAATAAGGTTCATTCCAGGTATTCTTTATGAAGATATGATTTTTACATATCAGGCACTTTGTTTTGCCAGGGTTGTATCTCAGTGTGATAAAGCACTTTATTACCGCAGATACCGTAAAAATTCAATAATGACATCATCTAAAACAAAGAAGCATTTTGAAAGTTGCATTGAGGTTTCTAAGGCCAATACAAAATTTACTTTCGATACATTCGGAAGCAACATTCTTTCCGAATGCTGTCAGTATCTTTCGCGCTGTGCATTCAACGTTTTCAATGTTTACGAAAAGCTCTGCAAAGCCGATCGCAAAGCTTGCCGTAACGAACTTAAAAATTTCAAGCGGTATGTTATTGATAATAATGCTTACGGTAACACTGCGCTTAAACTGCGCTGTTACGGTAAAGCATTCTGGTTTGTTTACAAAGTATTCGAAAAAACAGTCGGCAGACTGCTGAAAGGAAAATAATGAGCAAGAAAAAACAACTTATGTTCATAATGCCCGTTATGAAGGGCGGCGGTGCTGAAAAAGTTGCGGCACTGCTTCTCAATGAATTTAATAAAAACGGTTATGAGTGTGAGCTTGTTCTTACTAACTCAGACAGAGATGAGATTGTTGACCGCGGACTCAGTCCCGAAGTCAGCCTTACGGTGTTGCGTGAAGCTTTTCCGAAAAGCAGTGCTTTAAAAAAGCTGTTTATCACTCTGTTAAGATTGATATCATCGCTTATCTGCAAAATTCCCGAAGCTCTCGGCAAAAAAGTTCCCGCATATTTTGCGAGATTTTCGTTCAGCGCTCAGTATTATGATGAGCTGAAAGCACTTAAAAAGCATTTCGCAGCAAAGCCGGGTGCGGCAATTCTTTCTTTCCTTCAGCCTTCAATTCCGCTCGCACTTTTAGCGGCGGAGGGATTACCTAACAGAGTTGTAGTTTCAGAAAGAGCAGACCCGTACCGACTTCTTAAAAAGCGTTACGGATATAACTTTATAAAAAAATACTATCAGCGTGCAGATGCTGTTGTCTTTCAGACTGATGATGCCAAGGCAGCTTATCCCGAAAATATTTCAAAAAAAGGCACGGTAATTTTTAATCCCATAAATGATAAGCTTCCCGAGCCTTATCACGGCGAAAGAGAAAAAAATATAACAACATTCTGCCGAGTTTCAAGGCAGAAAAATCTTCCCGTGCTTGTCGGTGCTTTTGCAGGTTTTCATAAAGATTTTGCTGATTACAGACTCAAAGTTATCGGTGAACCGCAGAATGCCGATGATACGGCTGCACTCGAAGAAACCAAAGCACTTGCTCAAAAACTTGGCATTACCGAATATATTGATTTTCTCCCGTTCAGCACTCAGGTGCACGACCTTATTATCCGCGATGCTATGTATGTCAATTCGTCCGACTACGAAGGTATGTCCAACGCTATGCTTGAAGCAATGGCAATAGGTATGCCCGTTGTTTGTACGGACTGTCCTATAGGCGGTGCAAACGCTGTTATAAATAATAACGAAAACGGTATCCTGACCGAAGTTGGTAATGCAGAAGAAATGTGCATCGCGATGAAGAAAATTGCAGGCGATAAATCTTTTGCAGATACACTTTCACATAACGCGGTACGGATAAGATATGACCTATCCCTCGATAACACAGCAAAGAAATGGATGGAGCTGTTTTAAATGAAAAAAAAGCTTTTAATAGTGGCTCACCATATGACTATCGGCGGTGTGCAGAAATCACTTATATCAGCACTGAAGGCTCTTGATTATGACAAATATGACGTCACGTTATATCTGCGCAAAAACCGTACCGACCTTCTTTCTTTTGTTGATGAAAGAGTTAATGTAATTGTAAACACCGACCCTAACCGATACTACAGAAAGCCTTATGCACTTGTGTTGCAGGCAAAATCAGCAACCTTAAAGCTCCTCGGCAAAAAAGATAAAGCCAAAAAGCTCAACGATATTCTTGAAGAAAAAATCCGTTGCGACGCTATGGAGTATGAGCGGAAAACATATTTTGATAATACACACTATGATATAGCAGTTGCTTACGTACAAGGTTATGTTGCACTGTTTGTCGATAAATGTATAAATGCCGATAAAAAAATACTGTTTTTCCATACGAGCACAAACGATACCCACGAAATTCACAACGCTGTAATTCCGAATTATTCGGTTGTTGCTGCTTTACACGAGCAGCAGAAGACTTTGCTTGAAGAGTGGTATCCATCTTCGAAGGGCAAAATAAAAATTGTCGAAAACTATACAGATAAAGAGCTGATAACCGAACAGAGCAAAGCTGTTTCAATTCCTGAAACAGACAATACAGTTATCTGCTCCTGCGGCAGATTTTCTCCCGTCAAAGGTTTTGATATGGCAGTTGAAGCTGCAAAAATATTGAAAAAACAAAATGTAAAATTCACCTGGTATTTTGTCGGCGACGGACCCGAAAGAAAAAATATTGAGCAAAAGATTTCAGAATACGATCTTCAAAACAATATTGTCATTACGGGTATGCAGAAAAATCCCTATCCTTATATGGCAGGCTGCGATATTTACGTCCAACCGTCATACGAAGAGGCTATGCCGGTTACCATTCTTGAAGCACATCGTCTTAACAAGCCTGTCATCACCACTGCAACAGTCGGCGGATTAAAGCTTGTTGAAAACGGCAGAAACGGTGTTGTCTGCGAAATCAGCCCCGATGCTATCGCAGAAAGCATAGCTGTCCTGATTAACGACAAAGAAAAATATAGCATTTTATTAAATAATCTTAAATCCATAGATTATTCGCACGAGTTTAATAAATACAAACAGCAGTGGAAATCTCTGTTAGAGGAGTGAAACAATGAAATTCAGCATACTTGTTCCCGTATATAATGTTGAGCAATATCTCGAGCAGTGTGTTGAATCTCTGCTTAACCAGACCTATTCTGGTGAATATGAAATTATACTCGTCGATGACGGCTCAACCGATTCTTCAGGCAAAATCTGTGATAGATATGCAGAGAATAACCCCGATAAAATCAAGGTTATTCATAAGGAAAACGGTGGTCACACGTCAGCCCGTTTTGAGGCAATAAAAAACGCAAGCGGTGAATACAGCCTTTTCTGTGATTCTGACGATTTCGTTGACCCTGATCTTCTTGAAACCGTAGATAATGTTTTGTCCGACAATCCTGATACGGATATGGTTATGTATTCCTTCAGCTATTATGAAGAAGGAAAGAAAACACAACGCAATATTTCGGTCTGGGACACAATGGAGATATTTGAAGGCGATGACAAGAAAAAACTTTATAATTTGCTTATAACAACACCTTATATCAATTCATTATGGACTAAAGCAATAAAAACCGAATTCTTAAAAAACGACCCGACGGATTACAGTGCCATTAAAGATAAGGATATTGCTGAAGATGCTTATATAGTTTCATATTTTGTAACGGCTTGTAAAAAAATAATAAACATTAATGAGCCGCTTTATAATTACAGAACAAACAGAAAAAGTATATCCCGTTCATATAACACAAAAAAAATTGAAAGAAAAAACACATTGTTTTTATATAAACGTTTTAAGTTATTGCTTCCAAAATGGGATATGGACACAGCCGAATATCATCAGAAACTCAACGCACGATGGCTTAATGAAACTATATATACTTTCTCAATGTATTACGAAAACGTTTCTGCAAGCGACAGAAAAGCCGTTCTTAATTTTGATTGGAGATTAATGCTGCCTCAGGAAGTTAAAGACGGCACCGAAAATCCTTTTGAAAGCAAAACCTCACGTAAGCTTTACAATTTAATCATTAATAAAAAATATTTTAAAATAAAAATGCATTTTGTATACAAACATTTTTATAAAAAATATCGTCAAATTAAATCAGGGTTGATGAATAAATGAGCAAAGAAATTATTTTTTTAATAAAAGTAATGCATGGCGGCGGTGCAGAGCGTGTAATATCGCTTTTAAGCCGTGGTGCGGTTGAAAGCGGCAACAAAGTTTCTCTTATTATTACTCACCAGAATAAAGTAGAAGCCGTTCTGAATCATATTGACAGCAGAATAAACGTTATTTCTCTTACTGATGAAATATCCTGCAAAAAATCTTCACAAGTAATGCCGGATTTTATTATGCTGTTTGCAAGGTTAATCGGTAAGCTCGGCTTCAAAGAAAAGTCTGCTGTTATGAAATACTATTCAAGAAATTTCGAGTCTGTCAGCTGGCTGAAAAATTATTTTAAAAAGCATAAAAACGCATCTGCTGTTGCTTTTTTGTATGATTCCATATTTCTTACTCTTCTTGCCAAAAGCAAATCAAACAGAGTTATAATTTCCGAGCGCGGTGACCCTCAGCAATCAATCAACAGCAAAACCACAATGTCTTTCATTAAGAATGAATTTCCTAAAGCGGACGGTTTTGTTTTCCAATCTCCCGATGTACAAAAATGGTATCTTGAAAATACACCCGTAAAAGGTACGGTAATATTTAACCCGATAAAGTCTGATTTGCCTGCACCATATTCAGGCGAAAGAAAAAAACGAATTGTAAACTTCTGCCGGATTTCAGCTCAGAAAAATCTGGGTGTGCTTGTTGATGCTTTTGCTCGGTTTCACAAAGATTTCCCGGAATATGAGCTTGATATCATCGGCGACCCTGTAGGCAATGACATTGATGGTTATATTGATTCCGTTAAAGAAAGAATCAAATACCATAACTGCGAGAGCTGTATTCATATCTTACCGTCACGAAATGATATTCACGATTACATAAAAGACTATGCTATGTTTGTTTCTTCATCGGATTTTGAAGGAATGTCTAACTCAATGCTTGAAGCTATGGCGTTAGGTCTGCCCTGTGTTTGTACAGACTGTCCTGCAGGCGGTGCAAGAGCAGTTATAAAAGATGGTGAAAACGGTCTGCTTACTCCCGTAGGTGATGCAGATGCACTTTACCTTGCTATGAAAAGAATCGCAGAAAACCCTGAACTTGCAAACAAGCTATCTGCGAACTCAGTGAAAATCCGCGATGAACAGTCGGTTGATAAAATAATTAAGAAATGGATGGGATTAATTAATGATTAAAATAAGTGTTATTGTGCCGATTTTTAATGCAGGACAATATCTCGAAAAATGTCTGGACAGTATCGTTTCTCAGTCTCTTGAAGATATAGAAATAATTCTTATTGATGACGGTTCGACTGACAACAGTGCGGAGATTTGCAAGAAATATCTTACCGATTCTCGCGTGACATATTACCACAAAGAAAACGAAGGCCTTGCCGCAGCAAGAGATGATGGTATGATGCGTGCAAGCGGTGAATATATCGGATTTGTTGATGCAGACGATTGGCTTAAACCCGAAATGTATGAAAAAATGTATAATGCTGCAAAATCAAATGATTCTGATGTTGTTTTTTGCAACTGTATTGAAAACGAAAACGGTCATATTTTCACCCCCGAAATGCCCGACGGTCCGCATGACAGAGAATATGTTCTTAATAATATTCTTCCAAAAACGCTTGCATACATCGGTAAGAACGGATCAAAGCGAGCAATCCGTTGGTGCAACTGGCTGAGAATTTACAAAAAAGAAACCTTAGATAAAAACGGAATAAAATTTGACCGCAGACTTCGCAGAAGTCAGGATTTACAGCTTACTTACGAAGCAACTCTCGTTGCACAGAATTATTATTATATAGCCGAACCACTCTATCATAACAGAGTTGTTTCGGATTCTCTCTCAAGAGGCTATACCAAAAATATGTGGCCGCTTTATACATATCTTATTGATATTCTCTATAAGGACACGGAAAACTTCAAAGATGCAGACCTTATGGATCAAATGCATCTGCGCGCTTTTTTCTTTGCAACAGACTGTATCGAAAACGAAATGAAACCTCTTTGTCCCAATGATAAAAAGACAAAAATCGAACTCATCAAGCAGATAATGAATGACCCGATTTGTGAAAGGTTTTACGGACATATTCCTACCGAAAAGCTCAGTCCGCTTTATCAAAAATATTATGAGCTTATCCACGAGAAAAAAGCCGAAGAGATTCTTGATTATACCGAGAATTATAAGAAGAAGCAGGCACAAAAGCAGAAAATAAGAAGCAAATATATAGCTCCTCTGCTTGACATTCTGACAGAAAATGCAGTTTATAAAAAACTCAGAGGAAAATAAGGAGAACGTTATGTCCTCGTTGAAAAAATGGTTGAAAATCAAGCGATTAAATGCTCAAAAGAAAAAAGAAATAAAAAAACAGAACGTTTCAAGAATTCAATCTCTTCATGCGGTAACAATCTACAACTTTTTGGAACGCCTGAAATTTTTTACCACTGTAAACTCAAAATAGGTAATAACTGCAAAATAAATTCTAACGTTTACCTCAATGCACGAAGCGGAATCACTATCGAAGACAATGTTACACTTTCTCGCGGTGTAAATATAATATCTACCGTGTATGATGTTGATCACTGGATGAAGACAGGAGAAAGAAAACATATTGAAGATTCACCAATATATATCGGTAAAAATTGCTGGGTGGGTGCAAATGCCACAATTTTTACGGGTGTTAATATTACAGGTGAATATGTAATTATCGGTGCAGGTGCTGTTGTTACCAAAGATGTAACCGAAAGCCGAGTACTTGTTGCCGGTAATCCTGCGACAATTATAAAAAGATATGATGGCAAAAATCAGGAGTAATTTATATGTCAAAACAAAACTGGACAACGATTGTAAAAGCCAACAACCGATTGATTGATATGGATTTAAAAGGTCTTAAAAACTGCAGAGACCTTATAATGCTTTTTGTGCGCAGGACGTTTGTTGCTAAGTACAAGCAGACTGTGCTCGGTCCTGCGTGGGCAGTTATTCAGCCGTTTTTTACTACGGTTGTTTACTCCGTTTTCTTCGGTAATATCGCAGGCCTTGGTGCTTCGGGTGTACCGAATTTCATATTCTACCTTTCGGGTACTATTGTATGGACGCTTTTTGCAAACTGCCTTACGGAAACATCCCATACTTTTACAGCTAACTCTGCAATACTCGGCAAGGTTTATTTTCCCCGCCTTGTAATGCCAATATCAACTGCAATTTCACAGTTTATCAGTTTCTTTATTCAGTTTGCGTTTATGCTCGGATTTTTGGTGTATTATCTTATAACCGATGCAGGAATTGAGCCGAATATCTATATCCTTATGTTCCCGCTTGTTCTTATTCAGCTTGCAATTCTCGGTATGGGTTTTGGTATGATTATTTCTGCACTTACAACAAAATACCGCGACCTTGCAATGGTAGTAGGCTTCGGTGTTTCGCTCTGGTCATATGCTTCTCCCGTTGCCTATGATATGTTCAGCCGCTCACAGCTTGCCCCCGGCAGCGTGTTCTATAACGTATATATGCTCAATCCTGTGACACCCGCTCTCAACCTTTTCCGTTATGGATTCCTCGGTACGGGTGAGGTTGACTGGATGTTTTACGGCATAAGCTGGATTACAACAGCTGCTGTTGCAGTAATCGGTGCGCTGATGTTCTCAAAATCCGAAAAAACTTTTATGGATACGGTGTGAGGTGCGGTATGGAAGAATTAGCAATAAGAGTTGAACACGTTTCAAAAGAATACCGCCTCGGTGCCATCGGCGGTGCAACACTCAAGGGTGAAATACAGGCAAAAATTGCAAAACTCCGTCACAAAGAAAATCCCAACCTTAAAATAGGTCAGAAAGAACATGACAAGAATGAGCGCTTTTTAGCTCTTAACGACATGTCTTTTGATATCAAAAAGGGCGAAACTATAGGAATTATTGGTCATAATGGTGCAGGTAAATCCACTATCCTAAAGCTTATCTGTCGTGTCACGGCACCTACAAAGGGTAACATTTATATGAACGGCAGAATTACCTCTATGCTTGAGGTAGGCACGGGATTTCATCCTGAGCTTACGGGCAGAGAAAACGTTTATCTCAACGGTGCAATCCTCGGCATGACAAAAGCTGAAATCGACAAAAAATTTGACGAAATCGTTGAGTTTTCCGAAGTCGGTCAGTTTATTGATACTCCGGTAAAAAGATATTCAAGCGGTATGAAGGTAAAGCTTGCGTTTGCCGTTGCATCTCACCTTGACAGCGAGATTATGATTATGGATGAGGTGCTTGCTGTCGGTGACGTAGCATTCCAGAATAAATGTATTGACCGTATGAAGAAAGTTGCCGAAGAAGAGGGTAGAACGATTCTTTACGTCAGCCATAATATGGCGACGGTTAAAAAGCTCTGTGATCGTTGTATTGTTCTTTCTCATGGTCAGGTTGCTTTTGAGGGCGATACAGATCAGGCAATTGCCGTGTATATGCAGGATGAAAACCTTGATAACACAACGTTTTTCGATACGTCAGGTGCAAAAAGGCATCCTAAATACAGCCAGAGACATCTTCTTCAGAATCTGCATATGTTTGAGTCTGAATCCTGCATTCTGGAATACGGTGATAAATTCCCCTTCCGTATAACTTGGAAAAGTGAGAATACTGATAGGTTGCTTATGAAAATGGTCATAAACGGAATTGATGCCACACCGGTAGGTGTTATTTTTGGCGGAGAAATAAAAGCGGAAAAAGGTATGAATTCTACAGCTTTTATGTTTGATACATCTTATCTGGTTCCCGGAAAATATACAGTTGATGTTATCCTCTATGATGAAGATAAATTCGGAAATATGATGTATCATGACCGTGCAACCGCACTCAGATTTACAGTTGAACACGGTGAAAAATCACTGAAACTCAAACACTGGTTTAAAGACTGGGGTAATGCGGTATTGCCCTGCATAGAACAAATTTAATAGATATATCAAAACAACTTTAGAAGAGGGATATATGTTAAATGAACAATCTTACAATAATTGTAAATACCTGTGATAAATATGAAGATGCTTGGAATCCTTTTTTCAGACTTATGGAAATCCATTGGCCTGAATCTGAAAATTACAAAATGATTTTAAATACGGAAACCAAGGATTATAAATGCGATTTTAGAAATGTTAAAACTGTTTGTTCAGGAAATATCACATGGTCAAAAAGACTGAAAAATATATTGGAAACAGTCGATACAGATTTTATTTTGTTCTTTCTGGAGGATTTTTTTCTCAGATCTCCCGTTAATCAAGAAATATTTGAAGAAGCATATAATCTTATTTTGAAAAACAATGATATAGGTTACATTGGATTAAAATATACTCCCGAAAGAGTTTTCAAGGACAAAAATTTTATTCCCACAGAACGTTTCTTTTCGAGAGATTTGCTCGCCACACATTGCAGAATAACCGCAATGTCTGTATTGTGGCGAAAAAGTTGGCTTTTGGAACTACTTGACGAAAAGGAAAATCCGTGGGAATTTGAAAACAATGCTTCGATACGCTCCAAACAATATCATTATAAAGTACTTGAAATAAACAATATAAACGGTGTTTGTCCACCTGTTTTTGATTTCGAAGATAAAATTAAATACGGTTACGGTATTACTCATGGTCAATGGTTACCTAAAAACAAAGAACTTTTTGAAAAGTTCGGCATAGAGGTTAATTTTGATAATCTAGGAATTAATTATCAACTTTATGAAGAAGCTAATAACCCTACTAAAAAATTTAAAAAGCAAAAGCCTGAAAACTTTGTTGAGTTTCTTTATGAAATTAAAAAAAGCATTTTGGGCAAAAAGCAATCATAATACGGAGATGATGAAAATGTATGATTTCAAAGGTGAGACCCTGCTTATAACCGGCGGTACAGGTTCGTTCGGTAACGCTGTGCTCAACCGTTTCCTCAAAACAGATATAAAAGAAATCCGCGTTTTCTCACGTGATGAGAAAAAGCAGGATGATATGCGTCACGAATTTCAGGCAAAAATGCCTGAGGTTGCCGACAAAATCAAATTTTACATAGGTGACGTGCGTAACATTGATTCACTCCGTGATGCTATGGTAGGCGTTGATTACGTTTTCCACGCAGCCGCACTCAAGCAGGTTCCGTCCTGCGAATTCTTCCCGATGGAAGCCGTAAAGACCAACGTTATCGGTACAGATAACGTGCTCACAGCCGCAGTTGCCGCAGGTGTAAAATCCGTTATCTGCCTTTCAACAGATAAGGCCGCATATCCGATTAACGCAATGGGTATCACAAAGGCACTTGAGGAGAGAGTTGCAACTGCAAAGGCAAGAAACGTTGATCCGAACAAAACAAAAATCTGCTGCACACGCTACGGAAACGTGCTCTGCAGCCGCGGTTCTGTTGTTCCGCTGTGGATTGATCAGATTAAAAACGGTCAGCCTATCACAATCACCAACCCCGATATGACACGATTCATTATGTCGCTTGAAGAAGCTGTCGACCTCGTGCTCTTTGCATTCAAGGAGTGTGAAAGCGGCGACATCTTTGTACGCAAAGCACCTGCTTGTACTATTCAGACTCAGGCTGAAGCAGTCTGCGAGCTTTTTGGTGGCAAGAAAGAAGATATAAAAATCATCGGCATACGTCACGGTGAAAAGATGTTTGAAACCCTTCTCACCAACGAAGAATGTGCAAAGGCTGAGGATATGGGCGACTTCTTCCGTGTGCACGCAGACAACAGAACGCTCAACTACGATAAGTATTTCTCCGACGGCAACGTGAAGCGTGCCGAGCTTACGGAATTCAACAGCAGCAACACAAAGCTTCTCACCGTAAAAGAGGTCAAGGAAAAGCTTCTTGAGCTTGATTATATCAGAGAAAGACTTGAAGAATTCAATTCATAAGGTGACTTTATGAAATACGATATTAATTTTAAAAATAACGGCAAGCTGAAGCTTCTGATTATTGTCGGAACAAGGCCCGAAATAATAAGACTTTCCGAGGTTATCAAGAAATGCCGTAAACATTTTGACTGTGTTCTTGCCCATACAGGTCAGAACTACGATTACAACCTCAATGGTATTTTCTTTGAGGATCTCAACCTTGACGTGCCCGATGTTTATCTCAACTGCGTAGGTGAAAATCTCGGCCAGACAGTGGGTAATATCATCGCTTCTTCATATGAACTTATGGAAGAAATCAATCCCGACGCTCTTCTTATTCTCGGTGATACAAACAGTTGCCTTTCAGCAATCAGTGCAAAAAGGCTTCATATACCTATCTTCCATATGGAAGCAGGTAACCGTTGCAAGGATGAGTGTTTGCCTGAAGAAACAAACAGAAGAATTGTCGATATCATCTCCGACGTCAACATTGCATACTCCGAGCACGCAAGAAGGTACCTTGCAGAATGCGGTCTGCCCAAGGAGAGAACCTACGTTTCGGGTTCACCTATGGCAGAGGTGCTTAACGCAAATATTGATAAAATCTTTAAAAGTAACATTCTTGAAAAGCTTGGGCTTGAAGAGAAAAAATATATCCTTCTTTCAGCGCACAGAGAAGAGAATATCGATACCGAAAAAAATTTCCGCTCGTTGTTCGGTGCACTGAACTCACTTGCGGAAAAATATGATATGCCTATTCTCTATTCCTGTCATCCACGCTCAAGAAAGAGGCTTGAAAGCTCCGATATCGTGCTCGACAGCAGAATTATTATGCACGAGCCTCTCGGATTTTCGGATTACAATCGTTTACAGCTCGGCGCTTTTGCAGTTGTATCTGACAGCGGTACACTCCCCGAAGAAAGCAGCTTCTATCTGAGCATTGGCAAGCCTTTCCCTGCTGTATGTATCAGAACGTCTACCGAGCGTCCAGAAGCACTTGACAAGGGTTGCTTTGTGCTCGCGGGTATTGACGAAAGCAGTCTGCTTCAGGCTGTAGAAACCGTAGTAGAGCTTAACGGCAACGAAGAGTTTGCAACGCCCGTGCCCGATTACACCGATAAAAACGTTTCCGATAAAATTGTAAGGCTCATTCAGAGCTATACCGGAATAGTCAATAAAATGGTCTGGAGAAAGTTTTAATGAACATTCTTATTACAGGTGCTAAAGGATTTGCAGGAAAGAATCTCGTTGCAAATCTGCACACTATAAAGGACGGTAAAAACAGAACACGTCCCGATATACACATAGATGAAATATTTGAATACGACGTTGATTCCACACCCGAAGAGCTTCGTGAATACTGTTCAAAGGCGGATTTCATCTTTCACCTTGCAGGCATAAACAGACCCAAGGAAACAAGCGAGTTTGCAGGCAATTACGGTATCCTCGGCACTGTGCTTGATGAACTGAAGGCTTGCTCTAACAAAGCTCCCGTTATGCTCTCTTCGTCGGTGCAGGCTACTCTTGAGGGCAGGTTTGCAGGCTCGGAGTACGGTAAAAGCAAGCTTGAGGCAGAAAATATGCTGTTTGACTACGAGAAAGAAACGGGTGCAAAGGCTCTTGTTTACCGTCTGCCCAACCTTTTTGGCAAATGGTGCAGACCGAATTACAACTCTGCCATTGCAACCTTCTGTAACAATATCGCAAAGGATTTGCCGATAACTGTCAATGATCCTTCTGTTGAGCTTGAACTTCTTTATATCGACGATTTTGTTGACGAAATGCTTAATGCACTTGAGGGCAAGGAAACAAAGAGCGATAAACACTGCGCATTCTCTGTTACACACAAAGTAACTCTGGGTGAAATTGTCGAGCTTCTTGAAAGCTTCAAAGCACAGAGCACTACACTTGTTATGCCTGAAATTCCTTATAATTCATTTGCAAAGAAACTTTATTCAACCTATCTTTCATATCTTCCCGAAGAAAAGGTAAGTATTCCGCTTAAGATGAACAGCGACCCCCGAGGCAGCTTTACCGAAATTTTAAAAACCTCAAGCTGCGGACAGTTTTCGGTTAATGTAAGCAACCCCGGCATAACAAAGGGTCAGCACTGGCACAATACAAAGTGGGAATTCTTTATTGTTGTTTCGGGCACAGCTCTTATTCAGCAGAGAGAAATCGGTACTGACAAGGTGCTTGAGTTCCGCGTTTCGGGTCACAAGCCCGAGGCTGTGCATATGCTTCCCGGCTTTACTCACAATATTATCAACCTTTCCGAAACAGAAAATCTTGTTACACTTATGTGGGCAAACGAGCAGTTTGACCCTGAAAAACCCGATACATTTTTTGAAGTTGTGTGATAGATAATGGGCATAAAAAACGCCACACTCAGAGAGCACGAGAAAATTCTGCTCGATATACTTGCCAATAATCTTTTCGGTGCAGATCGCAAAGTTACCCTCAATGAGGATAATCTGAAGGCGGTCTGGAGCGAAGCATACACTCAGGCGGTTACCCTTATGGCTTTTCAGTCTTTCGGCGGTGGGGTTTTCAAAGGTGCGTTGCCCATATTAATCAGAAATTCACTCAACCAGACTCTTGCGGATAATGCTAAAGTTGATTTTGAACACGTGCGTATCTGTAATTTGATGAAAAATGCAGGTGTCAGGTGCACAATTCTCAAGGGCTATGCGTCGGCACTCTATTATCCCGACCCTCTTATGCGCTCAATGGGAGATGTCGATTTTCTTGTCGATACTGACGATTTCGAAAAAGCGGCTGAAATTCTTGCCGACAACGGTTATAAGCCGACAGGCAAAAGTCACGACGTGCACGATGTCTATTTTAACGAAATCAGCCGTTGCGAAATGCATTTTCAACCTTCGGGCATTCCTGAGGGTAAAGCAGGTGTGAAGATCAGAAAATATCTTTCGGCTCTTCTCGATGACTCCGTAACCGTAAAAACAGAGCTTGGCGAAATTACAGTTCCGTCAGTTTATCATCACGGTCTTATTATTCTGCTGCATATGTGCCATCACTTGACGGGTGACGGTCTCGGTCTTCGTCATTTGTGTGACTGGGCGGTGTTCCTTAACAGTATCGGTGAAGCAGACTTTCTCAAAAAGTTTGAAAAAACTTTCAAGGATATCGGTCTGTGGAAGTTTGCAAAAATAATGACGTTTATCTGTACCGAATATCTCGGCCTTAAGGGTATGAGCTGGGCACAAGATGCCGACAGAAAGCTTGCAGACTATATTCTTATCGATATTATTATCGGCGGCAATTTCGGTCAGAAAAATATCGACCGAAGCCACGAAAGCCTGCTGATATCAAGCAAAAATCAAAAAGAAAAATCTATGTTCAGGCAGTTTTTTGTTTCTCTCAATGTTGTTGTCTGCAAAAACTGGAAGGCAGCAAGAAAGTACAGATTCCTTCTTCCGCTGGGATGGCTGTTTTTCGGTGCACGATATATATTCCGTTCGTTACTTGGTAAACGCCCGAAAATCCGTCCGAAAAAGGTAGCGGAAAATGCCTCGGAAAGAATGGATATATATTCCGGGTTAAAGTTGTTTGAAAATAAATAATCGAAAAGGTTGGAGGTCATTTCAGTTGACAAGAGGATTCATAACTCTGGCTACAGGCAATATAAAATATTACAAAATGGCATCAAATATGCTCAAATCATTTCGTTTGCATAATCCTGGTGTGAAGTTTGCTATTATTTGCGATAAAGAAAACGAAATAACATCACAATTTGATGATGTGATATTGCTTGATAAGGCAAACGGAGATTACAGAGATAAGTTTTCTTTGCTTATAAAAGCTCCGTACGATGAAAATATTTTTATCGAACCTGATTGTTTGATTTATCACAATCTAGATTTTTTTTGGGATCTTCTTTCCAAAGAGTCTGATTTTTCCTGCTTCGGTTGGAATAATGGCGGATTTAATTGCTGGTTTGAAACCGAAGAAGCTCAACAGCGATTGTTGGAATTGGTGCCGGAAATTGAAAATCCCGATGATGCTCCGCTTTTTAATCCGGGATATTTCTTTATAAGGAAAGGCGATAAATGCCAAAAAATGTATGAGGATTGTATCCGTATTGCAAGATTGATTTCTGCAGATCCTATGTTAAGTGTATATTCTTCTATTATAGTTAACGGTAAACTTCGTGATGATGAAATTTTTAACATCTCTATGTTAATAAATAACTTTAAATGCAATTCAAAACCTGAAGCTGGAAAATGTATTTCGTTACCTTCTAAATATACTATTAATGAAATTGATATGGAAAAGGGTATCCTGAATGTTACAGATAAAAAAGGAAAAGTTTTTACCGATTGCTCACTTCTTCATTTTTCTACAAGAAAAGCAGACGAAGAAGGCTTGTATCTCTGGCAAAAGCTGATAACTGATTGCTTGTACAAAAACAAACGCTCAATATCTGCTAAGATTTTAAAATTTCCACTGTTTAAATATATCTTTTGCTTTTTCAGATATACTAAAACCCGTTTCAAATATCTGATTAATGTTTGGTTTGGAAGAAATAAATAATAAAGCTTACGTGTGATTGGGATTTCCAACTAAGTTAATCTGGTTACATATTCTATTATTGCTGTTATAAAAGACGACCGTAAGGTCGTCTTTTATCCTTTATACTTGATAAGAATTTATAGTTGTGTTATTATGTTCAGTATAAATACATCTTTAAACAAATATAATAGTTTATATATTCTGAAGGAGTGGTACGTATGAGAATTTGTGTTTACGGTGCGGCGTCACCGACAATAGACCCCGAATACATCAGACAAACCGAAATAATGGGCGAGGAGATGGCAAAAAGAGGTCACTCACTTGTGTTCGGCGGCGGTGCAAACGGGCTTATGGGTGCGGCAGCAAGAGGCGTGAAAAAAGGCGGCGGCTCAATCCTCGGTGTTATACCCAAGTTTTTTGAGAATGAGAATATAGAAGAAATTTATGAAGAATGTGACGAAATGCTTACTCCCGATACTATGCGTGAACGTAAGCAGCTTATGGAGGATAACTCCGATGCGTTTATCATAACTCCGGGCGGTATCGGCACTTACGAGGAGTTTTTTGAAATCCTTACCCTCAAACAGCTCTGCCGACACAATAAACCGATTGCAATTTTCAACATTATGGGCTATTATGACGGACTCAACGAGGTTATGAACCAGGCGATGCAGAAAAATTTTATCCGTGAAAACTGCAGTGCACTTTTCAGAATTACGGACAGTCTCGATGAGCTTCTTGATTACATCGAAACACCCGTTGACGGTACGCTCACGGTCAAACAGCTCAAAGACGGATAAAAAGAAAAGAATCAAGAGGATTCAGCTTGAATTTCTCTTGATTCTTTATTACTTTATTTTGCGGAACGGTCTTGAGCGTTCCCTATCAACAATCTGTGCACTTCTGTTCTCTCAACAGAGGTGCTTATTTTTTATTTCCAGTTAAACGGTCTGAGCATAAAGTCAACCGATTCCTTGTCCTGCGGAATCAGACCGAAAGCCGATACCCTGTGTACGTTGTGTGCAAGGAATGCATCGTAAAGCTCTTCATTAGCCTTCATACGCAACGGGTTGAGGAATGAGTATTCGCCGAGGAATTGGTTGGCCTTGAAGTATTCCCAGCTGAGGTTTGCAACCTCGATGTTGAACATCTGCTCTTCGGTTACGTCGGCACTTAGTGCCTTGTCCCAAAGACTGTCAAGCTTGAGAACGGTTGTAAGGGGATAGAAGCCCGACTGATAGTGCCAGTCAAAGTCAAACGCATGGGCTGTGGACTTTATCTGGTAAGTCTGCAGGTCGAGAATCTCTCTGATATAGGGTGCGGCTTCCTCTCCGTAATATGCCTTGAGGAAGTCTGTCATGTGGTATTCGATATCACAGTCGACATCCCACATAACCTTGCAGTAAAGGTAGTTTCTCAGTTCGTTGAATGCCGCTGAGTGACCGTCACCGCAGTTGTAAACGTAGCCCGTAATGCCTATATTGTGCATATACTGCATAGTCGGCTGAAGTGTCTCAAGGTTTGAGAAAAACTGAGCGGAATTGAGGAAGTTGATTGTGTAGTCATAAATATACGTTCTGTCCGCAACCTTTACCCAGTTTGCAAAATCCTCTGCAATTGTCGGCTCATTATCGCCGTAGAGATTGAGAAATGTTTCATTTCCGTCCTGAGCACCGCATTCTGTAAGAAGATGACTGCGGCAGGCCTTGTGCAGACCGCAGAGTACGGGCACAACATTGTCGTTGCATCTGAGTGTAAGGTCCTGCGGAGGACGCTCTGTTTCACCGTAAGCATAGAAAGTGTAGGTGAATTCGGGGAATTCTTCATCAAGTGCATCGGCAAAATTATTGGTAAAAATAAGCGTCGGAGCACAAATACTGCCGTACTTTTCATAAAGTGCCGTACAGTTTTCGCAGTAGCAGTAATTGGAGTTATCCTTCTGGCCGATGTGGATATGGTCGGCTGTCTCTCTGTCGCACGCACGCATTGCGGCTCTCGCGTTTTCAACGGCAATCGGTAGCACGTCGGGATTTGAAAGACATACGTGGTCTGTTGTGCGTGTGCCGTCGGGGTTCATTGCAAAGTACTCGGGGTGCTCTGCAAAAAGCGAATCGGGCACAAGGTCGGTAAGTGTAACGTCCCACAGTACATAATTGAGTGCACCGCCGTATTCGGTTGCCTCGTTCCAGAATGAAACGTTTACCTTCATCTTTGCACGGTATTCGTCACTTGAATTCGGGCAGCTGTTGCGTCTTATTGCAAAGGAGGGCTGTACGGTGCGGTTAACAGACGCATCAATAATAAGGTCTTCTGCCTCGGGTACAACCTCAAGCTCAGGAGTAAACCAACGCACACCCCAATATTCCTCAATCAAGGTATAAACGCCGTAAAGTGTGCCGCGGCTGTTGCCGCCTGCTATAAGCAGATATGTACCGTTGGAGTAAAGCAGGAATCCGTCTTCTCCGATAGCCGTGCGGTCAACCTCCGTGATATCTTCTTCAAGCTGAGTTTCACCTATGATAATTGCCTTTGCACCGTCGCTGAGCTCGGACTCGGTAACGTAATCAAGCTCCGCTCCGCTGATTGCTTTTACATATTTCTGCAATTCTGCTACAGCGGTGAGTATACATTCGTCGGGTGAGTCGGATGTGACTATTACAAAATCACTGCTGCCATCCTCAACAATATACATAGGTGTTGTAACTTCGGGTGCAAAGTATTCACCGTTTGTGTAGCTTACGTCAACGGCAAAGGGCAAATTAATAAAAGAAAGAATAAAGACTTCAATAAAACCGATCACGGCTTTTATTATTGCCATTGGTTTACCTCCTTAGTTTGCGGTGCCGCTCATTGTGAATACAAGCTCACCGCCTGCCATAAGCTGCTCGTGTGTTACGTAGATACCGTCAAGCTCGACACCGTTGAGTGTGACCGAGCTTACGTAAACATTTTCGGGCGACTGATTTACAGCAGTAACTTTAAGTGTATTGCCGTTTGAAAGCTTTACTTCGGCACCGTCAAGGTTGGGCGAACCGAGCCAGTACTTGTCTGTACCTGCAAGCGGATACAGACCCATAGCGGAGAATACGTACCAAGCACTGATTGTACCGCCGTCGTCATTACCGTCAAGACCGTTTATATCGGTGCTGAAACGCTCCGCAAGAGTCCAGCGTACCCACTTCTGAGCAAGGTCTGATCTGCCTGCGTTGTTGAAGAGGTAGGGTGTGTGTATATCGTGCTGGTTACCGATCCAGAAACCTGCACCGGGGTCAATAGCAGCTCTGTTGAGCGAAGCATCTTTCATAAAGTCTTCAAGCTCACTGATAAAATATTCTTTTGAGCCGAAGAGATCAATCATACCGTCAATGTCGTGCAGTGCGCTCCAACGCCACTGTCTTGCACTGCCTTCTGCATAGCAGTCGGCATACTTGTTGATCATTATCATATCGTAGAACGAGGTCATATTCGGGCTGAAACGCTTTACAAATGAGCCGTCGGAGTTTCTTGCTCTGAAGTATTTGCTGTCGGCATCAAAAACGTTCTTGTAGTACATTGATTTTGCCGCATACTTTTCAGCATCCTCTGTGTAGCCAAGCTCTGCTGCAAGAGTTGCTATTGCAGCATCCTCCCACGCATACTCGAGCGTACGGCTGACAGATTCGTCACCGGGTGCAAGATCCTGCGGAACAAAGCCGTATTCGTTGTACATATCGATGTAATCTCTGCCGTCCTTGTTTACTGCTGTTTCGGACGTGTACTTCATAGCCTCATATGCTTTTTCAACGTCAAAGTCCGTAATGCCCTTGAGGTAGCTTTCGGTAATCATAATATTAGCCGAATCTCCGAACATCGATCCTGTGTAGCCTGCACCCTGAGGCCAACGCGGAATTACGCCTATACCCTGTTCAGACATTGCAACAAGGCTGTTGAGGCAGTCTCTCTGCACATCCTGAGCGATGAGTGTATAGAGCGGATTTGTTGTACGTACCGTATCCCAAAGTGACATATCCGTTCTGTAGGTAAAGCCCTCTGCAACATGAACCTTTTTGTCAAAGCCGAGGTATTCGCCGTTAACATCGGTGAAGTTACTCGGCATTATCATTGCGTGGTAGAGTGCTGTATAGAAAATTGTCTTAATATCTTTGTCAGAGGTTGTGATTTTGATTGCGGAAAGGCGATCTTCCCAAGCCTTGACTGCTTTCTCATAAACACTGTCAAAGTCGAGACCGTCTGTTTCTTCCTTAAGGTTAAGCATAGCGTTTTCAACGCTTACAAAGCTGATACCGACCTTCAGTTCAACGCTTTCACCCTTGATTGAGCCGAAGTTGACATCAATCTTTGTGCCTTTATCATCGCTTGTGATTTCGCAATTCTTTATCGGCTTGTCTGCAACTGCAACAAAGTATGTGGGCAGACCGTCGTATCTGCCTGCAAACTGACCGGGAAGCAGACAGCTGCCGCTGATAACTCCTGTTTCTTCGTCATATTCTGCAGTCGCATTTGTTGCAATACGCTTTGCGGTTGAACTTGTTACGTCAATGCTGAGTCTTGCATCCTGCTCGGTGTCAAAGGTGTATCTGTGTATGCCTGTATGTACGTCTGCTGTCATTTCGGCAAGGCAGGCAACACTCGGCAGATATACCGCATAGTAACCCGGTACGGCAACCTCGCTGCCGTGTGAATATGCGATAACGCCGGCTTTTTTGTCACCTATAGCCGGTGTTACTCTGAACATTGAATAATCTTCAGCACCCGTACCCGAAAGGCGTGAATGGCTGAAGCCCTTGATGTGAGCCTGCTCGTAGTAATAGCCTGAAGTATTCATCTTTGTTATGTAACTGCCGCCAAGGAAGCAGGTGTCGGGGCCGAGCCTTACCATACCGAAAGGTGTGGTGGCAGCAGGGCTTACCATAGCACAGGTCCACGGTGTACCGCCCGTACCGATGAACGGGTCAACGTACTGACCGAGCTCACCTGTTTCGGGTTCGGACATCTCGACCGCCTTGGGCATAACGCCGTTGAAAAGACCGGAAAAAGCCATTTCAAAAGTGACAAAAACTGAAACAAAAACACGTATTATATTCCACATATAATTCGCCTCCGCAATTAAGAGTTGCAATAATTATAATACAACTGTTTCTTTTCTGCAATATTATGTTTAAAATATACAAATATTTAATAATTAATCTTTATTTTAAATTGCAGTTATGCTATACTTTCAGGTGTAAAAATATAAAGAAACGGATGAACCGCTTATGAAAAAACTTCTTTCAGCATCTCTTATGTGTGCCGACCTTACAAACCTCGGCGATTCCCTTACAGAATTAAAGGCGGCAGGTATTGATTATCTGCACCTTGATATAATGGACGGCTCTTTTGTTCCTAATATCACGCTCGGCTTTGACCTTGTAAACGCTATAAAGGCAAACACCGATATTCCGCTGGATGTACACATGATGGTGAATGAGCCCGGCAGATTTATCGACAGAATGAATCTTGATAAAAACGATATTCTCTGCGTACACTATGAATCGGATATTCACATTCACCGCACCCTTTCGCAAATCAAAGATAAGGGCATCAAGGCAGGTCTTGCACTCAATCCGCAGACTCCGCTTGAAAGTATGGAATACCTGACAGATTATATGGATATGGCTCTGATTATGACCGTAAGCCCGGGCTTTGCAGGTCAGAAGCTATTCGCAGGTGCAGAGCGTAAAACTGCGGCGGCTCGCAAGATGCTCAATGAGCTCGGTCACGCAGATATGCCTATCGAGGTTGACGGTAATATCAGCCTTGAAAACGGCAGAAAGCTAAGCCTTTGCGGTGCGGATATCTTCGTGCTCGGCACAAGCAGCCTTTTTATCAAAGGTAAGAGCCTGACAGAAGCGGCAGAAGAAGTAAGAGCCGTACTTTAAGGAGAAAGCTATGTACAGCAAAGTAAAAGCCGCGGTAGTCGGCAGCATAAATATGGATATGATTCTCAGTATGGAGAAGGTGCCAGAGGTTGGCGAAAACGTGCTCGGCACAACCTACGGCTACGCTTTCGGCGGCAAGGGTGCAAACCAGGTGACCGCACTTGCAAAGCTCGGTGCTTCTACCAAAATGATAGGAAAGGTTGCCGACGATGAAAACGGCAACACACTTGTTGAGAATTTGAAGAAAAACGGAATTGACACATCGGGTGTTTCGCTTCAAGGCTCGCAAACGGGTCTTGCCGCAATAATTCTTGACGGTGAGGGCAGAAACAGAATCGTAGTATACGAGGGTGCAAATGCTGAAATCGACCCGAAAGAAGCGGCAGAGCATATAACCGACGGACTTGACCTGCTTCTTGTGCAGTTTGAAACGGCAGAAGAGGTTGTAGTCGAGTGCGTAAACCGTGCAATAGCCAAAGGTATTACAACGGTTATCGACTGCGGCCCTGCCAAAGCATTCAACCTCGAAAAAATGCAGGGTGCGACAATAATTTCGCCAAATGAAAGTGAAACAAAGGCACTTACGGGCATCAGCCCCGATGATGATGCTTCGATTCTTGAAGCCGCAAAAATCCTTATGGAGAGAAGCAAGGCAAAATTTGCAGTGCTCAAGCTCGGCTCAAGAGGCTGTGCCGTATGGGACGGCGAAGATTTACACATAATGCCGACCTACCCCGGCAAGGTGGTCGACACAACCGCCGCAGGCGACTGCTTTACGGCAGCAATGGCACTTGAATATATAGCAGGCGGCGATATTTACAAGGCCTGCGATATGGGCAACAAGGCAGGCACGATAGCTGTCGGCAGAATGGGTGCGGCGGCATCAATGCCCGATATTAACGAGCTTCTGAACTTTTAACAAATATCCTTTTTCAAAGGAGGAATTACCGTGAAAAAATTCAAGCGATTTTTTGCAGTATTTGTCTGCGTTGCCGTTCTGCTTGGCTCAACACCGCTCGGCGGCTTTGTCGGGCTTGATCTGCCGAGCCTTTTCGGTTTCAGAGCCGCGGCAGAAACATACAACGGCACCTGCGGTGCAAACCTCACCTGGACTCTCGATACGGGTTCAGGCGAGCTTAATATCACAGGTACAGGTGCGATGTCTGAGTGGTCAACGCCATCAGATGTACCGTGGCATACTTCCCGTAATAGCATCAAATCCGTTACTATAGACAGCGGTGCAACGTCAATTGGTAATTATGCGTTTGATTATTGTCCGAATCTTGAACGCATTTCATTTCCCGGCAGCGTAACAAGCGTAGGTACTTCGGCATTTGGTTGTGAGGACGGTTTCTGTGAACTTTCAGACGTGTACTATACCGGTGACCTTGCAAGCTGGTGCGCAATTGATTTCAAAGATCTTTACTCAAACCCTAACAGATGTGCAGATAATTTTTATTTCAACGGCTCTTTATTCGAGGGTGAAATTGTAATTCCCGCTGGGGTAACAGCCATCAAAAATTATACGTTTTTAAATTGTGA
The DNA here is from genome assembly GCA_045531935.1 of Acutalibacteraceae bacterium. Classification (GTDB taxonomy): domain Bacteria; phylum Bacillota; class Clostridia; order Oscillospirales; family Acutalibacteraceae; genus UBA8612. The sequence goes on from JAZSEX010000108.1 coordinate 65,865, forward strand.
AAATATTACAAGCGTTACAATTCCTGATGGCGTGGAAAGTATAGGTATGTGTGCGTTTAGGTGGTGCGAAGGTCTTACAAACGTTACAATACCTGAAAGTGTAACATCTATCGGTAATTCTGCGTTTCAATATTGCAGAAAACTTGAAAGTATTACAATACCTGAAAGCGTAACAAGTATAGGTACATGGGCGTTTTCAGATTGTGATCAACTCATAAGTATAACTGTTCCCGGCAAAGCGACAACTATTGCCAGCAATACATTTTCCTCTTGCGACAAGCTCTCAACAGTAATAATTCAAGATGGTATAACAAGTATAGGTGGAAGTGCTTTTTCTTATTGCTCTGCACTGAAAAACATCACAATACCCGCCAGTATAACAGATGTCGGCAGCAATGCGTTCGGCGCTTGCAGCCAAATCAAAGCCGTTTATTATCCCGGAACACTCGCACAATGGGGAAATGTTACGGTTGCCGAAGCCACATCTACCAACGGATATTTTACTAAAAACATTGTTTATGAATGCAATTCGGACAGACCTTATTATACGGGTACCTGCGGTACTAAACTCACCTGGACTCTCGATATCAAAACCGGTCTGCTTGAAATCAGCGGTACGGGTTCTATGTCTAACTGGAACGGCTACGGACATCCGGGGTGGTACAATCACCGTTCATCCATAAAATCTATAACTATCTCTGAAGGTGTAACCAGCATCGGCAGCTATGCCTTTGATTTTTTGGGCGACTTCACAAGCATAACAATCCCTGACAGCGTAACCGCCATCGGCAGCAGTGCGTTCTACTGTTGCAAAAGTCTCACAAATATAACAATTCCCAGCGGCGTTAAAACTATTGATACTTATACGTTCTATAATTGCCAAAGCCTCACAAGCATAATAATTCCCGACAGCGTTACAACCATAAGTGATTATGCATTCTCTTACTGCGACAAACTCACCGACGTTTATTATGGCTCAACTGAAGAAGATTGGAATAAAATTTCAATCAGTTCCGGTAACGAGCCGTTGACTTCTGCAACAATTTACTTCACCGAACCTGACGAGCCGACAATTGCTTCGGGCACGTGCGGTGATAACCTCACCTGGACTCTGTACGAAAGCGGTCAGCTTAGCATCAGTGGTACAGGTGCGATGGATGATTATACAAATTCATCGTCACCGTGGTATTCACATAAAGACAGCATCAAAACAGTAAACATCGGAAGCGGCATAACAACTATTGGTGATAATGCGTTCTATGATTGCACCGTCCTCACAAACGTAACAATTCTGAACAGTGTGACAACTATCGGCGATTATGCATTCTGCGATTGCGACAGCCTTACAAGCGTAAGAATCGGCAAAGGTGTCAAAACTATCAAAGAAAAAGCATTCTCCAATTGCCATAGTCTCACAACTATAACAATACCTGACAGCGTTATAACTATAGGTAATGGTGCGTTCTATGATTGCACCGTCCTCACAAACGTAACAATCCCCGACAGCGTTACAACTATAGAGGATGAAGCGTTCTATGGCTGCATAAGCCTTGCAAATGTAACACTCGGTAACGGTGTTACAACTATAGGCAATTCTGCGTTCGGTGATTGCCGCATTCTCCCAAGCGTAATAATACCCGACAGCGTTACAACCATCGGTAATTCTGCGTTCAGCGATTGTTCGGGTCTTAAAAACGTAACAATCGGCAACGGAATAACAAATATTCCTACAGGCATGTTCAAGCATACCGACCTCACAAGCGTAAAAATCCCCGACAGCGTTACAACTATAGGTGATTCTGCATTCTCTTCTTGTGACAACCTTAACGACGTTTATTACGGCTCAAGCGAAGAAGATTGGAACAAAATTTCAATCGGCTCAGATAACGAGCCGTTGACTTCTGCAACTATCCGCTTCAACAAGCCTGACGTGCCGACGATTGCTTTGGGTACCTGCGGCGATAGTCTAACCTGGACTCTGTATAAAAATGGTCTGCTTGAAATCAGCGGTACGGGTGATATGGCAAATTATTCATATAACTCATTTCCTTGGTATTCGTATCGCTCATCAATCACAGCAGTTAATATCGCTTCCGGCGTAACGTCAATCGGTGATTATGCTTTCTGTTATTGCGAAAGAATCACAACCGTGACAATACCCGACAGCATTAAAGCAATCGGCGATTACGTATTTGTTGACTGCTATGATTTGTCAAGCGTGACAATACCCGACGGTATTGAGTCTATAGGCGATTATGCTTTCGGCTGGTATGCCGTACCTTATTACAGCGGCACGCTTGAGCAGTGGGAAGCAGTTGAAACATCCTCAAGCGATACAAGCATTGACAAAAGAGTAATAATCTGCGGCGGCACTGACAGACCTTATTACATACCAGGCACCTGCGGCACAAAGCTTAACTGGATTTTGTATGCCGATGGTGAGCTTGTTATCAGCGGCACAGGTGCTATGACGAATTTTTCTGCTGACAGTTATACTCCGAGAAATAATCCATGGTATGCTATGCGGTCAAACATAAGAAGTGTTACTATCAGTGAAGGAGTAACGAGCATAGGTAACTATGCCTTTATTGACTGCAAAGAAATAACAAAGGTAATTATTCCTGAAAGCGTAACCAATATCGGTAGTTGTGCGTTTATGTATTGCTCCGGAATAAAAGAGCTTACAATGCCTGCCTCTGCAAAAATAGCCAACAGCTATACTACTTTCAGCGGTTGCTACAGTATAGAGAAATTAACCTTAACCGCCGGCACGGGAGTAATGCAGAATTACTCTATATCTTCTTCAAGTTCTTCATATACCTATTATCAACATACTCCGTGGTATGAGAGCAGAGCCAGACTTAATGAAATTATTATTGAAGACGGTGTAACAAGCATCGGAAATAATGCTTTTTATGAAGCTTACGGTGCAGAAAGCGTAAGAATCCCTGCCAGCGTTACAACCATCGGTAACAGTGCGTTCAAGAGTACTTACGGCGATCTTACCGATGTTTACTACAACTCAACCGAAGAAGAGTGGAACAAAATTTCAATCGGCAGCGAAAACGAACTGCTTACCTCTGCTACGCTTCATACAGCCAAAGCTTCGGGCAGTTGCGGTGATAGCCTTGATTGGACACTGTATGATACAGGTCGCCTTGAAATCATCGGCAAAGGTGCAATGACAAGCTGGACAGCACCGAATAAAACACCGTGGTTCAATTACCGCACGGAAATCAACGAAATAATAATAGGTAACGGTATAACAACCATAGGTAAATATGCGTTTTACAGTTGCACCGCTCAGAAGAGTGTAACCATTCCCGAAACCGTGACCTCTATTGATGCAAACGCTTTCGGCAACTCGCGGAACATTACCGAAATACACTACGCGTCCGACAAATCCGATTGGGATAAAATAACAATCGGCAGTACTAACAATGCCTTGACCTACGCTCAATTTGACTACGGTGTTAAACGCCTTGCCGGTTACGGCCATGTGGGCGAGCTTGTCGAATGGGAATTATACACAGACGGTGAGCTTCTGGTAATCGGTGAAGGCGGAATGTCCAACTACGCAAGTGCCGAATATTATCCGTGGCATAAATACAGAGATAAAATAACATCCTTCACACTTGAGACATACCCCGGCGGATACTATCCCGAGATGACAAACATCGGCAGCCACGCACTTGAAGGATGTGTCAACCTCGAAACCGTAAAAATATACAGTGTTCTGAGAACCATCGGTGACTATGCTTTTGCAGGCTGTACTTCACTTAAAAGCATAGTAATACCCGATACCGTAACAAATATCGGCGACGGTGCTTTTTACGGCTGTTCGGGTCTTAATGAGCTGACTATGCCTGTATCGGCAAAGATATACAACAGCGCAAACGTTTTCTACGGCTGTAAGGGTATCGGCAAAGTCACACTCACAAAAGGTAACGGCACAATGGTATCCTACGGATTTGATACTTCCCCGACCTCCTCTTCCGTATATTACCAGTACACACCGTGGTACATAAGCACAACACAGATTGACCTTACAATAGAAGAAGGCATTACCGCAATTCCATCTTACACTTTTCACAATAGTAAGAGCATAACAAACGTCACAATTCCCGAAGGTATAGCAACAATCGGCGCATACGCTTTTCAAGGTAACATAGGTCTCAAAAACGTTACTCTGCCCGCAAGTGTAAACACAATCGGTGAGTATGCATTCTACGGTTGCTCCGCACTCGAAAACACATACTATAACAGCGACATAACAAACTGGTGCAAAATAAGTTTTGCCGATGCATACGCAACACCGATGTGTTTTGCAGATAACCTTTACCTTAACGGTAAGCTTGCAACCGAGGTCACTATACCCGGTTTCATAACCTCAATCGGCGATTATGCTTTCTACGGCTGCGACAACATCACCGCCGTATACTACGAAGGCACACCCGAACAGTGGAATAACGTTACAATAGGTAAAGGTAACGATATACTGAACGATATTCTGGTTGGTGGTGATTCAGATAATCCGTTCCTTGCTGCAGGAAGTTGCGGCGACAATATCGATTGGGTTTTGTATGCAGACGGCGAGCTTGTATTTATCGGCTCCGGTGATATGCCGACTTACCTTTCTGAAGGTGCCGCTCCGTGGTACAACTACAGAAACAGTATCAAAAAAGTCACCATACCCGAGGGCATCACTTCTGTAGGCGGCTATTCTTTTATCAACTGCCAATCAATCGAAAGTGTGGTTATTCCCGACAGCGTAACAACAATCGGCACATACGCATTTTACGGCTGTGCAGGTATAAAAGAGCTGTCAATTCCGGTTTCTACGAAAGTTTCAAACTACACATTCTACAGCTGTAACAACATAGAGACTATAACCATCACCAAAGGTAACGGCACATCAATCGAGTACGGCTCAAACTCAAGCGATCCGACTACTTTTTACAGAAACACTCCGTGGTATGTAAGCGGCTGCAGTACGGTTATTATTGCAGACGGTGTAAAATCAATCGGCAAATATATGTTCTACCGCTGTCTGAGCCTTCAGAACGTTGTAATTGCCGACAGCGTTGAATCAATCGGCAATGCTGCATTTTACTACTGTACCGATCTGAGAGAACTTACAATCCCCGTTTCTGCAAAAATTTATAACAGCACCGACACGTTCCTCAACTGTATCAACATCCGGAAAATCACCCTTACAAAAGGTAACGGTACAGCTCAGGATTACGTCATCTCCTCGACCGGATTAACCACAACATATTACCAGTACACACCGTGGTACAAGAGCCAGTGCCGTACTATCGTTGTAGATAAAGGTATTACTTCGCTCGGCTGTTACACCTTCTACGGCTGTAATAATGCCAAAGACGTATACTTCACGGGCGATATTGCCGACTGGTGCAACATCTCCTTTGACGACAACACCGCGAATCCGCTTCACAGCGGCGGCAATTTCTATATCGGCAACGAGCTTGTGAAAGAGATTACCATACCGGCAACGATAGAAAAAATCGGCAGTTATGCTTTTTACAACTGCTCAAGCTTTACCGCCGCATATTTCAACGGCACACCTGAGCAGTGGCGTGCAATCAACGTCGGCACAGGTAACGATGCCCTGATTAATATGCTGCTGTTTAACGATGGCAACAGGTTTTACTACGCACCTGGCACCTGCGGTGCTGACATCAGCTGGATTATGCACACCGACGGTGAGCTTGTAATCACAGGCTCCGGCGAAATGAACGTATGGACCTCTGCAAAAAATGTACCGTGGTCTAAGTATAAAGATATAATCTCATCCGTTAAGATAGGCGACGGTGTAACATCAATCGGCGATTATGCATTCTACGGATGCCTGAATATTTCAGCTGTCAATCTGCCTGACAGCATTACAAGAATCGGTACTAACGCATTTTTCGGCTGTACGGGACTTACCGCAATAACACTGAGCAAAAACCTGACAAATATTGATAAGGCTGCGTTCAGTGGTTGTTCAAGCCTCACTGTCGCACGCTGTGAAATGACATATGACCAGTGGAAAGAAGTAACCATAGAGCAAGGCAATACAGAGCTTACATATGCAATTCTGCTCGGTACAGAGTCGGATAAGCTTTATTTTGCCGCAGGCAATATCGGCGAAAACATCACGTGGTATCTGTACGAGGATAACGAGCTTTGCTTTGTCGGCGAAGGCGATATGGCAAGCTATACTGCTGCTGAAAATGCACCGTGGTACGATCGCAGAGACAAAATAAAAACCGTGGTTGTCTCTGACGGCATAACAAGTATCGGTAAAAATGCATTTGCAGAGTGTGAAAATATAACCAACGTTTATATTTACGGCTATGACGTTTCTGTTGCAAACGGCGTTTTTGATGACTGCTATGATGTCAATATCAACTGTTACTCAGGTTCATCTGCCCACGCATACGCAAAACGCTACAACCTTGCCTATACTTTGTTTGACGGAAACACAGCAGGATTTACCGTAATGAACGGTATGATTACCGCATACAGCGGCACAGAAACTGACATAGTGATTCCTGCAGGAATAACGGCAATCGGCAGTTATGTGTTTATGAACAATGACACGGTTGTAAGTATTGCTCTGCCCGATACGGTAACGGATATCTACACGGGTGCATTTGCAGGCTGTAATAACCTTGAGCGAATCATAATACCCGAATCGGTTACAACGATTGCTTCGACAGCGTTTAATGATACGGATGTTATTTTTGCCTGTTCCGAAAATTCTTACGCACACGTATATGCGACAGAGCACGGAATTACCTGCGAGCTTACAAACCCTGTAACAGGTATTGAACTGACAAGCCACAGCGAATATATTTCCGTAAACGGCAAGGTTCAGCTTTCGGTAACTTTTGCACCGGATAAATCACAGAACAAGTCTGTAATCTGGAGTTCAAGCGATTCGACAGTTGCTTCGGTTGACGAAAACGGACTTGTCACAGGCAAGAAGGCAGGCAGCGTTGTGATTACCGTAACAGCTGTTGACGGAGGATATAAGGATTTCTGCCTCATACGTGTTGTAGGTATTACGGCAAGCTTGGACTCAAATACAGTTATTGATCCCGGAAACGGCTTTATTTACGGACTTGATGCGGGTCTTGATTCGATAGAAGATTACATCAATCTTACGGATAACAGCTGTACATTAGAATACGATACACTCAGCGGTGAAATCGGCACGGGCTCAATAACAAATATTGTCCGTGACGGTGAGATTGTTGACAGCTATACCGTAATAATCTTCGGTGATATTGACGGTAACGGCTGGTATGATGCGAACGATGCATTCCTCGTACATATGATTGCCAGCGGTCTTGTTGAAAAAGACAGACTGGGCGAAGCTGTATGGAGGGCTGCTGACTGTAACCACGACGGCTTAGTCAACGAGCTTGATTTTGAAATTCTCAATAACGCAAGCGTACTGCTTGACAGTATTGACCAGTCGGCAACTCAGGCTGAGCTTGAGACCAATGCGATATATATTGAATATATGAGCCTTATCGATCAGAGTGCAGGTGTGGAGATTGAGCAGATTCCCAAAGAATCAGCTCCCGAATCAAACGAGCCTGCGGAAGAAAACTATATCGCAGCAGTATTTGCGTTTCTGTCAGATATCATCAGCAAGATTCTCGCATTTATAATTTCATTTATAGTTGTATGATACGGTAAAATTCTTAAAGTACGGAGGTAATGCACAATGCAAGAAATTGTCAAGTTTATTTTTACTGTTTTCACTACAGTTTCTATTTTCTTTTCAAATCTGCTTTCCCCTGCAACAATATATCCCGAAAGTGAAAATTTTGATTTTGACTTTCTTGAGTATCCCGACGAAGCGATAATCACGCTTGAGGAAGCAGGGCTTACAGAGCAGGAGCTTGTAGGCAGGGCATCTGCAGAGCTTCCTGAATATGTACAGTCGGGCGGATATGACGACATAAACGGAATTATCATTTCACCCTACTATACGGCAAAGGTAAGCGGCATCGAAATCCCTGTTTACGCTTCGGTTGTTTTCATCCGTGTTGACGATACGGGTACGCTGCACTCTTTCTCTGAAATTTATGTTGAGCCCGATGAAGAATTTTCGTTCAACATAGAAATAACAGGTGCTGACGTTGAGCTCAAAAACGCAATTGTTCTGCCCGAATCTCACGGCGTAAAAGCGCAGTGCTCCGACAACACGGTAACTGCTTCGATTAATAAGACGGGTATATATACCTTCCTTTTCAACAATGCAAATCAGTATTACGGCTACACGCTTATGGTACGCGAAAAGGTTGACGAGGATGCGGAAATTGCCGCATACATAGAGGAATACGGCGAGGATAGCGTATGGGTCATTGATAAAGGTGTGTATGAGTACGACTATGTTAACCTTGTTGCACACAAAAACCTTGTGATTTATCTGCGTGAGGGTGCGTATATCATGGCAAACCACCTTTACGATATTGACTGTGCAGAGGATGAAAACAAATATTTTGAGCCTACTGCACCCGGTGATAACTCAATAGGACTTACGAGATATCCCTTTATCAATTTTTACAACTGCAATAACATAACGCTTGCAGGCAGGGGTGTTATAGATATGACACGCCTTGACAGAAGAGAACGCAGAGGCGTTGTATTCACCTCCTGCAACAACGTAACCGTTCGAGACGTTAAAATTATCAATTCACCCGAGTGGTCATTTATTTCCTACGGCTGTACGGATGTTGATATTGACAACGTAGACATTATCGGCAACCGCGGCAACTGCGACGGCTTTGCAATATGCAACAGCCACAATGTAACCGTAGATAACTGCTTTGCAAGAGTAGCGGATGACACCTTTGAAGTAAAAGCACTCGGCGGCTCAATGGGCAGTAAAAATATCACCTTCTCAAACTGTATCGCATGGGGCGGCTATGCAAGATGCTTTGGTATTACGGGCGAAGTAAACAAAGAAATTAAGGATGTCACCTTCCGTGACTGTGCTGTTGTTTACCGCGACGGTATATGGGACAATGACCGAATAGGTTCGCTCGTTGTAGTTGCAGAGCAGACTAAAGGCAGCATTGACGGAGTGCTTTTTGAAAACATTGAGATATTCCGTGACGAAGGCAGACCGATTCTAGTAAAAGTTTACGATGAAGAAGCGGAGAATTTTGAGATTAAAAACATTGTTTTCAGAAACATTTCCTACACCTCATATATGCAGCCTAAAATCGCAGGCAACGACAGCGACACGAATACCGTGCAGGTAGAGCTTGACGGTATTACCGTATGCGGTAAAGAGCAAGCTTTTCCGAAGCTGATGTTCAATATCGGCAGATACTGCGATGTTTCTGATTAAAAGCTAAAAAACAAGAGGCTGTAAAAAAACTTGCTTTTTTTACAGCCTTTTTAAGGGGATAGGAAAAAGATGCAGAACGGACAAACTGAGCAATAACAAGGCTTCAGCCTTGTTATGCTTGCCTGAAGGCGTACAAAGGTACGTCGAGTGGCGAAGTTTGTTAGTGGCATAAAACATTGCTTTTTTCTTCATTTTTGGCTTTAGAGTAAAATTTTAGGGTTCTGCAGGATATTAATTCCTGTAGAACCCTTGTTATATATTGTTTTATGAGGTCTGCGTTCTTTTACAGCCCTTTATCTTCCTTTTTATTTACTTCTTTATTTTATCCCAATAGGCCTTTGCTGCCTGCTCGTTTTTGTTGTCGCCGTAATTGTAATAAGTACGGTTTTTGATTGCGTCGGGCAGGTATTGCTGTTTTACCCAGTGGTTATCAAAAGCGTGAGGATATTTGTAAAACTGACCCTTATGGTTGTTGTCCTCACCGTCAAAGTGCATATTCTGAAGCGTTCTCGGTATAGGTCCTGTTTTGCCTGCCTGTATGTCTGCAAGTGCGGAGTTTATGGCTTCGTAGGCCGAGTTTGATTTGGGTGCAGTTGCAACAAGTATTACAGCATTTGCAAGCGGAATTCTCGCCTCAGGCATACCAACCTGCAGTGCGGTATCGACAGCAGCTTTTACGATAGGTATAAGCTGTGGGTAGGCGAGACCTACGTCTTCGTTAGCGCATACGAGCAGTCTGCGGCAGGCAGAGGGCAGGTCGCCCGCTTCAAGCAGACGGGCAAGGTAATGTATAGCGGCATCGGGGTCGGAACCTCGCATTGATTTTTGGTAAGCGGAAACAATGTCGTAGTGCTCGTCGCCCTCTTTATCGTATCTGAAAGCACTTCGCTGAGTGAGCTGCTCGGCAATTTCAAGCGTTACTATACGCTTGTTGTCTACGGTCTGTGAAGCCATAGCACAGAGCTCTGCGGAATTCATAGCCTTGCGTACGTCACCGCCGCAGCCGCAGGCAATATGGTGAAGCACACCATCTTCAAGCTCAAAGGGCAAGCCGCCCTCTTCGGCAAGGAAGTTGAATGCACGAATAACTGCAGGCTCGATTTCAGACGGAGTAACGCTCTTGAATTCAAATACCGTTGAGCGGCTGAGCACAGCGTTGTAAACATAGAAATACGGATTTTCGGTAGTGGAAGCAATCAACGTGATTGAGCCGTCTTCGATATATTCAAGCAGTGTCTGCTGCTGTTTTTTGTTGAAGTACTGAATCTCGTCGAGATACAGCAACACGCCATTTATTGCGCTGAGTGTCTGCGACTGTGCGATTATGTCTTTGATATCTGCAGTAGAGGCGGTTGTGCCGTTGAGCTTGCAGAAGTATTTGTTTGTACGCTTTGCAAGTATCTCGGCAAGTGTTGTTTTGCCGACACCGGACGGACCGTAAAATATAAGGTTGGGTACCTCGCCCGAATCGATTATACGGCGTAGTGCCTTGCCTTCACCGAGCAGATGCCTCTGACCGACCATATCGTCAATGCTCTGCGGTCTGAGCCTGTCAGCAAGCGGATTTCTCATTACTCTCACACCTTTTAGAATTCTTGAAATACAATTTTACATTATATATGTAATTTTTTCAAGTAGTATACAAAAACAACAGAAAATCATTATTTTACAAGCGAAATATACTTTATTTTGTGAATTGTAATTATCTTAAAATTAATATATAATCTATACTGTTGTGCTATGTAAAATACAAATTCTGCCATACAACATATAATGGTAAAGGTGAATTTATTATGGTTTGTAACAATATTCTCGAGGCTATCGGTAACACACCGATAATCAGGCTTTCTCATATGGCTGACCCTGACGGTGCTGAGATACTCGTAAAGTTCGAGGGTCTTAACGTAGGCGGCAGCATCAAGACAAGAACTGCTTACAATATGATTCTTGATGCCGAAGCCAAGGGCCTCATAAACGAAAATACAACAATAGTCGAGCCTACAAGCGGTAATCAGGGTATCGGTCTTGCACTCGTCGGTGCCGTAAGAGGCTACAAGACGGTTATTATTATGCCCGATTCTGTCAGTGAAGAGCGCAGAAAGCTCGTTGAGCACTACGGTGCAAAGGTTTTACTTGTGCACGATGCAGGCAATATCGGTGACTGTATTGAGGAGTGCCTTAACCTTGCACTTAAGATGAAGGAAGAGGACGAAAACGTGTTTGTACCTCAGCAGTTTGAAAACCCTGCAAACGTTGCAATTCAGCGCAGCCGTACGGGTGTTGAGATTCTTGAGCAGGTAAATGCTCCGATTCACGGCTTCTGCTCGGGTATAGGTACAGGCGGTACAATTACAGGTATCGGCGAAACTCTCAAAGAGGCTAACCCCGATATTGAAATCTGGGCTGTTGGGCCTGCACACGCTGCAATTCTTTCAGGCGGCTCAATCGGCACACACGTGCAGATGGGTATCGGCGACGGTCTTATTCCTGCAATTCTCAACACAGATATTTACGACGATATCTGTATCATAAACGATGATGAAGCACTTCAGACTTCACGTGACCTCGCATCAAAAGAGGGTATTCTCTGCGGCATCTCAAGCGGTACAAACGTTGCTGCCGCAATCAAGCTTGCAAAGAAGCTCGGCAAGGGCAAGACTGTTGTAACAGTACTTCCCGACACAGCAGAGAGATATTTTTCAACACCTCTCTTTACAGAAAAATAATGTCGGGACTATCTCAATAAGCGAAAAATAAACAAAGCGGATTGCAAGGTGAAATCCAATGCAATCCGCTTTTATTTTTTATCATATTATTGAGTCAGTCTGATTTCAGTTCATACCCTGCGGGCCGACTGTTTCATAAAGCTCAAGCACTGCTTTTTTGAGCGGTGCATTTTTTTCGCTTCTGAGTGCAGGGTCGAGGTCGAGCGTCTCCTTTGCGGCACGCTGAGCCTGCTTTAAAAGCTCCATATCGCTGGAAAGGTCGGCAATTTTCATTTCGGGCAAGCCGTGCTGTCGCGCACCGAAGAAATCACCGGGACCTCGCAGTTTCAGGTCTTCGTCGGCAATCTCAAAGCCGTTTGTGGTTTTACACATCGTTTTGAGTCTGTGCTGTGCGGTTTTGCCCTTTGCGTCGGATATGAGTATGCAGGTCGATTTGTGCTCGCCTCTGCCGACTCTGCCCCTTAGCTGATGAAGCTGTGAGAGACCGAATCGCTCGGCATTTTCTATAACCATTATTACGCTGTTTGGTACGTCGACACCGACCTCAACAACAGTTGTCGAAACAAGAAGCTGAATGTTACCTGCGGCAAATTCACGCATAACCTCGTCTTTTTCTGCGGCTTTCATTTTGCCGTGAAGCAGACCTACCGTGTAGCCTTTGAAGTCTTCGCTTCGCAGCTTTTCGGCAACCTCTTCCGCGGCTTTAAGCTCGCTGACATCGCTTTCTTCGACAAGCGGACAGATTATGTAGCCCTGCCTGCCTTCGTCAAGGTGCTTTTTCACATAGCCGTAGGCACGCTGTCTGATGCTTGAATCAATGGCAAAGGTTTCAATTTTTTGCCTGCCTGCAGGAAGCTCGTCGAGAATTGATATATCAAGGTCGCCGTAGATAATAAGTGCAAGCGTACGCGGAATAGGGGTTGCTGACATAACGAGAGTATGCGGATTGAGGCCCTTACCGCCGAGAGCTGAGCGCTGACCGACACCGAAACGGTGCTGTTCATCGGTTACGACAAGCCCTAAGTTTTTAAACTGAACGTCTTTTTGTATGAGTGCGTGGGTGCCGATTACGAGGTTGATTTCACCTGAAATCAAGCCTTCTTTTATTCGTTTTTTCTCCTTTGCAGGAGTTGAACCGACGAGAAGCTCAACCCGAAGGTCGGTGCTTTCGAGCAGCTTGCAGAAGGTGCGGTAATGCTGTGCGGCGAGAATTTCCGTCGGTGCCATTATCGCACATTGGAATGAGTTTGCGGCACAGGTATGTGCAACAGCCGCCGCAACCGCCGTTTTACCCGAGCCGACGTCGCCCTGAAGCAGTCTGTTCATCGGCTGAGGCTTTTTCATATCCTCTATCGCTTCTTTTACGGCACGTCTTTGTGCACCCGTAGGTGAGAAGGGGAGGAGGCTGAAAAATTCTTCCGAGCAGTCTTTCTGTATCCGGCAGCCTGCCTGCTTGCGGCTTCTGCCGCGAAGGAGCATCATACCCGTCTGCAGTACGTAAAGCTCCTCAAAGCTGAGCCTGCGGCGTGCTGTCATAACGTCTGCTTCAGTTTTCGGGAAATGTATTTTTTCAAGTGCAGAACTGTAGTCGCACAGTGCATATTTATTCCTTATATCCGCACTCAGTATATCGGGCGGTAAGTTCTCAATACTGTCAAGTGCGCGGCGTACACAGCCCTCGATCATACGGGATGAGAGGGACATTGTCTGCGGATAAATCGGGCGGATTCTTTCACCCGTTGTAGTCTTTTCTATCTGCGGGTTGAGCATTTCACGGCTGTAACCGTTTTGCTGAATTCTGCCGAAGAAAAGATATTCTTCGCCCTCTTCAAGCTTTTCGGCGGCAAAGCGGTTGTTGAAGATTGTTATCTTCATTATGTTTTCGCCGTCTGTTACCTGCGTTTTATATATCGTCATACCCTTGCGTACAAGTGCGTGACTGACTGGTGAACAGACCATTGCTTTGATACAGCACTGTTCACCGGGCACTGCACCGAGAATTGTCGTTACCTTGCTCCAATCCTCGTAAGCACGCGGAAAAAGGCGCACAAGGGAGCCGATGTCAGCCACACCAAGCCGCCTGAACAGCTTGGCACGGGCTTCACCGACTCCCTTGAGATATTTGATATCGCTTGAAAAGTTAAGCATTTTATTCAACCGCAATCGTGAAATAGTATATCGGCTGACCGCCGGGAATTACGGCAATCTCTGCATCGTGACAGCGTGAAGCTATCATAGTGCTGAGTGCCTGTGCCTGTTCCTCATTGGAGTCAGAGCCGTAATAAATCGTAATCATTGAAGCGTTAAGCTTCTTGTAAAGGCGGCGTGCAACCTTGTAGCCTGCCTTAATCGGGTCGTGCTCGAGTACGGTTATCTTGCCGTCCTCCATACCGAGAATCTGACCCTTGCGTACACGCTGATTATTGACCTCGCTGTCGCGTGCGGCAAAGGTGACGAGACCTGTACCGACCCTGCCTGCCGCTTTCATCATCTCAAGATGATTCTTTTCTGCAGGCTGTGTTTCGTCAAAGCTGAGCATTGCGGCAATACCCTGAGGCACTGTTTTTGTATGCAGTACACTGATGCCTTTTTCGCAGAGAGGTACAACCTGCTCAGCCGCCATAATTATATTCTTGTTGTTCGGCAGTATAAATACGTGCTCGGCAGGTGTTGCAAGCACGGCACGGAGAATATCATCGGTGCTCGGGTTCATTGTCTGTCCGCCGCTGACGATTCTGTCGGCACCGAGCTGACTGAACATTTCTTCAAAGCCTTCGCCGGCACAGACCGCAACAAAGCCGAACTGCTTTTCGATTTCTGCAATCTGCGGCTCTTCTTCCTTCTGCTCGGGAAGCTGTGCCTGCTCGATTACGTTATTGCTGTGCTGGTAGCGCATATTGTCGATTTTTATATTGACAAGTGCACCGTATTTGAGACCTGCCTGAATTGCATTACCGGGGTCGTTTGAGTGTACGTGTACCTTTATAATTTCCTCATCGTCGACTACCACTACGCAGTCACCGATAGTTTCAAGGTAGGCACGGAGCTTCACTGCATCGGTAGGCTCGGGGTTTACTCTGTTTACAATAAACTCGGTACAGTAGCCGAATTTTATCTCTTCGTTTACTGTAGCAGTGGCAGATACCGTCTGTACGGGGGCTATGGGGTTATCACCTGAAGAAATCATACCCTCGCCCTTGAATACGCTGAGCATACCCTGCATTACGAGCAGAAGACCCTGACCGCCTGCGTCGACAACGCCTGCTTTTTTGAGCTGAGGAAGAAGCTCTGGTGTTCTGTCGAGCGACTCTTTTGCTGCCTGACAGGCTTTCTCCCAGAGCTCAACGGCATCAATATTGCCTTTAGCAAGCTTTGCGGCAGCTTCGCCCGATTCACGTATGACAGTAAGGATTGTACCCTCTGTGGGCTTCATGACTGCACCGTATGCGGATTTTGCACCCTCTTCAAGTGCTTTTGCAAGAGCCTTTGCATCTATTTCAGTATGGTCTTTGAGTGCTTTTGAGAAGCCTCTGAAAATAAGCGAGAGAATAACGCCTGAGTTACCTCTTGCACCTCTGAGAAGTGCAGAAGCGGCTTTGCCTGCAACCTCACCTGCAGGGAGACCTTCGGGAAGAATTGAGAGCTCTCTTGCGGCGGCACGCATTGTCATAGACATATTTGTGCCTGTATCACCGTCGGGTACGGGGAAGACGTTGAGGGCATCGACGGCTGTTTTGCTGTTATCTATATTATTTGCTGCGGATATAATGGCATCACGCAGAATATTACCGTTAATCACTTGTCTTTACCTCAGCTTTCTGCCTTCATACCGTCAACAAATACCTTTATTTTTGCAACCTTCATACCTGTTGCTTCTTCGACGGTGTACTTTACTTTATTTGTTATGCTCTGACAAATCGCATTTATGTTAAGGCCGTAGGTTACGATTATGTGCAGCTCAATAAGCAGACCGCTGCCTGTTTTCTGCACCAGAACGCCCTGATCGGGGAAAATAAGGCCTTTCTTTAAAAATGCACGAAGCTGCTGACGTGTGTTGGAGCTGGCCATACCCACAACGCCGAAGCAGGAAGATACGGTGTTGCCGATAAGGTTGGCAAAATAGGTTTCGGTTATTTCTATTGTGCCCATATGGTTTTCAGTCTTAATCATTTTGTTCCCTCCGTTTTTACAGACCACTTGTCTATATTATGAAAATTATCGTAGCAGGTACCGCTGATCTGTGATGAAAAATTACGCGAATATATTTCAACTCCGCAGCGGTAGCATACGGGAATGAACGGCATTTCGGATTCGAAGAATCTGCAGAAATCGGACATTGAAAGCGAGCCTGAGAGCAAAGCTCTGTACTCGTCAAGACCGAGTGTGAACTCCAGTTCGTTTTCATCTGCAAAACGCAGAGCGGAGTTTACCGTACTGCCGGGAGTGAAGAACTGTGAGATGTTCATATTTGCAGGCACTTTAATTTCGCCAAGGTACATTTCGAAGTTACCCTCGGCTATAGCGGTTTTATATTCTTTATATGAAAGCTCGATTATTTTTACGTTGAAGTTCAGCTTTGCAAGCTGCTCTTTAATCTGCTGTGCGGCGGCAAGCTTGAAAGCGTTATCCTTACATACGGTAAGGGTACAGGTGAGACTTTTTGAAGAACTGCAACGGTAGCCGTAATGGTTGATTGAGGTGTAGCCTGCTTTTTCGAGAATTGCTTTTGCACCGTCTGTGTTTGCAGCAGTCTTACCGCTGAGCGGTACGTTTTTCATAACGCTCCATGACGGATTGAAGGGGACTACAGTTGATACGGCGTGACCCTGGAAGCCCTGTGAGCTTATTGCGTCACGGTCAAGCATCATTGACAGTGCGCAGCGTACGGCATTCTCTGTAAATATTGATTTAGCTTCGTTGAACGCAAGATAAACGAGGCTGTTTGTCGGCACTACTGAAAGACCTGCGTTTACTCTTGTGTACTGACCTGATGAAAGGTCATTGTACCAGTAATCGTAGTTGCCTATCTGCAAGCCGTATGCCATACCGTCAGAGTCGTTGACTTCAAACAAATTAATTGTGCCTATTGACAGCGTTTCGTTTCTGTTGCAGTGAGGATTGGGTACAAGAGTTGCAGAGGGAATAGTGCCGTTTATTACGTATCTGCCTGCACCTACAGGAGGTGTGATGTCGAACAGATTATCACTCTCACCGAGTGGCTGTACGGTGCCTTTTTTTACAATAGGAAAATCAAGGCTTGCGAGTGCATTGAAATCCGCCGAGCGAAGCTCAAAACTTACGGTGTTGCCCGAAGCGGCGGCAGATTTGATGTTTGAAAGGCGGGCGGAATAATAACTGCTTGCCTTAGCTTTTTCGTATGAATAAGTTACGTCGTCCGGCGTAATAGCAGAGCCGTCAGAAAAACGGACACCGTTCCTGAGAGTTACGCTCAGGAGATTGCCGCTGTTTGAATAGCCGCTTATGAGAAGAGGCTGAGCGGTGAAGGTTTCATCGATATAAACAAGTCCGTCATAGAGAAGAGTGACAAGTGAGCGGTTGACGGAGCTGATATCTTTGAAAGGGTCGAGCGTATCGTTATGAGCTATGGGAAGCGTGATGCTGTATTTCGGTGCAGGTGTTGCTGTCTGTGAGTCTGACGGGGTTTCGTCTTTGCCGCCATTGGGTTTATCGGAGCAGGCACAAAGAGAAAAAACAGCCGCTAAAGCTAACAGCACGCTTATTATTTTACGAGCCTTTTTCATAAATTATCCTCTGATATTGATTCTTTCTACACTTACGGTTTTGCCGCTCTGTTTGTCAATTTCAAACAGGCAGGCATTGAGCATACATTCACCCTCGTTGTTGTCAAAACGGTTGGGCATATTTGTTTTGAGCTTGTTTATAATAATCTGCGGAGTTACACCAAGTACGGACTGTACGGTGCCTGTCATACCAAGGTCGGTGATGTAACCCGTGCCCTCGGGCAGAATCTGCTCATCGGCAGTCTGCACATGGGTATGTGTGCCGAAAACAGCACTTACTCTGCCGTCAAGATAAAAGCCGAGTGCACGCTTTTCACCGGTGGCTTCTGCGTGAAAATCGACAAGCTTTATGCGGCAATCTTTTATTTCCTCAAGGCATTTGTCAACGCAGGTGAAAGGGTTGTCACCATCCATAAAAGCGTTGCCTGCAAGGTTGATAACGCCTATTTTAACACTGCCCATATCTGCAACGGCAAAGCCTTTGCCGGGGTTGCCTGCATAGTAGTTTGCAGGGCGGATTATATCACGGCAGGTTTCGAGTCTTTCATATATTTCACGGCGGCGGAAAACGTGGTTGCCTGTGGTAATCAGGTCGGCACCACACTCAAAAAGAGTATCGGCAGACTGAGGAGTTATACCGTTGCCTGCGGCTGAATTTTCGCCGTTTACTATGCAGAAATCAACACCGAACTGTCTTTTTACGGTCGGCAGATGTCGGCGGAGATATTCGCAGCCGGGTACGCCGACAACGTCGCCAATAGCAAGTATAATCATTGTGTTACGTCACTCTCCGGGTGTGTAATCGTTAAAAATAAAGTCGTTGAAAATAGCACAGTTTTGTATGAGAATAAAGTCATCTTCGGTTATTTCACCGTCACAGTTTGCGTCGGCAGCTATAGTATATGCGGTGTGCGTTAAATCAAGCATACCGTTTGCACACATTCTTGCAAGGAATGCATCGTTTGCATCGGCTTTACCGTTACCGTCGATATCGCCGAGTACTGCCACGGTGTAGACGATATCGTCACAGCCGTCTTTGCTCATTTTTATGTCGGCACCGGTTGAATACGTGCCGAAGCTGTTTGGCTCAAACGATATGGTGTATCCGCCGCTTGCATTAATACATTCAGCGTAAGTTTCAAGATAATCGGAAGTAAGCACGATGACACGGTTTGTGTTATCGGCAACAATGCCGGGGTCAGACGTGCTTATTTCAGCTTTTATTACAAGTGCGTTTATTGCATCGCGTATAGCCTGAGCCATACCGTCAACCTGAGCCTGTTCGTCGGAATATTTGCCGTATACAACTGCGTTTACAGCTGCGGTAACGCTGCTGAAGTCAACGTAATCGGACGGATTAAGTGCGGCTGCTTCTGCCTTGGCTTTTTCTACCTCGGAATAGTCTGCAGGTGTACGTTCAATGAGTTTATCCATCGCATCAAGCAGCTCAATATATTTTGCATCTACTTCATCCTGCTGATATGCGTAGAGGTTATAGTCGATGCTGTCTATAACAGCCTGAACGATTTCGTAGTTTGTGAATGTGTTGGGGTCAAGGCTCTGTGCGGCGGCTACGATTCTGTTGAGCTGAGTGTAGTTAGCCTTGCCTACTACCGTACGCATTGCCGCCTCGGCGACAAGCTTCATGCTGAGCATTCTGCCGTTGCCTGTTGCGGGGTGAAGCTCATAGTATACGTTGTCGGTACCCTTTTGCGTTTGTGTGTTGTCCTTGACGTCACAGCGAGTGTTTTCTTTTATCATTGTTTTGACCTGAGCACCTGTGAGGTTGGGGTTGATTGCAAAGCACAGTGCTGCAACAGCAGTTACCTGCGGAGCTGCCTGAGATGTGCCTGTTGCCATACCGTACATTATAGTGTACTCGCCTTTGGAATCTGCCTGCGGAGTAGTGGCACCCATTATTCTGTAGCCCGGTGCATATATATCAACTCTGCTGCCTGCGTTACTGCGGTAATACATTGTGAAGTCGGCGTATTTTGAAACGTTGCTGTCGTTTTCAGCAGCACCTACAATGATAATACGGTCATAAACAGCCTGTATCTGAGAGCGTGTGAGTGAACCGTAAGAACCGTCTGTACGTACCGAGCAATAAAGACCGTTTTGAGTTGCATCAACACTGCGGTACATATTAGTGCCGAGTCTTGTGTCAATAACACCGTTACCTGCGGACTGTACGACAACAAACTCTTTGCCTGACTGAAGAAGAGTATTCATACCTACTGCACACTGTCTGGCTGTGCTGTCGAGATCTGAGGATGAGTAGGGCGTGAGATACGGATTGCTGCCGTTTGTGTTGTTAAGACCGAGTGAAAGGTTGACTGCCTTCGCACCGTTTGTAACCTGAGATGAAACGGCAGATACAATATAGCTTATTGTATTGCTTGATGCACCGAAGTTAGCGGCATAGATGTCAACGTCCTTGAGCAGACCTGCAACACCGAGGCCGTTATCCTGCGTTGCACCGATTGTACTTGCAACGTGTGTGCCGTGGAACTGACCTGCTTTTGTTTGGGGTACGGTTGAGAGGACGTTGTCACTCTGGTAGCTGCCGGAGAATTTGATTTTACCAAGCATATCCTCGTGGTCAGTCATAACCGGTCCGTCAATAATGCCGACCGTTGCTTTGCCGAAATACTGCTGATAATCCCACGCACTGTGTGCCTGTATTGCTTCGACGTGCCAATTATAGCCGTCGGGGATTTCTTCATTGCGTGTTTCTTTGTAGCCGACGTACGTACTCCACGGGTCGTTTGTAACTGTATTGATATCAAGCGGCAGTATCTGTTCAATACCTGCGGTGATAATCTCGTCGTATTTTTCAATTTCTTTACATTTTTTGTTGAGTGCATCAAGGCTTTCTGCTTCAACTCTTGCCTGCACCATTACTATATCGTTTGCTTCACCGACACGCTCTGCACCGATTTCGCCAAGAATTTCGGCAATTCTTTCGTCAGTTGTGTCGATATCAAAATAGATGTTTACAATCTCTTTTACATATTTCGTTCCGTTTTCTTCCGCTTCTTCAGCAACAGTACGATTGTAAAGCTCACCGGGATCATAGCAGATGTTCTGCACCTGAGTACGTGTTTCACCGTTTGCGAGCGTAGCTGTGAAGGTTACCTTGTTTTCACCGTGCTTGAGTGCAAGGTTGTCAATGCTCCATTCGCATCCGTCAAGTGCTGCAGTGCCGCTTGAGCCGACCTCAAAATTATCAATATCACTGCGTACTTCGTATGTAACAGAGCTAACGCTTGCGTTTGCAACTGCTGTACCGCTGAAATCTGCAACAGGTCTGTTTACGGTTTCAGGCTTTTTATCGGTTGTTTCAAGCTCAAAATAACTGTTCTTTGCAGTGCTTGCGGTGTAGCTTACAGTTATGCTGAGCGGATATTCTTTATTTCCTATGGTTACACAGTCTTCAAGTGTGAAGCTGCGTGTTTCACCTGCTCCGGCGGCGTGCACGCCGAATGTGCCTATAATGGGTACAAGAATTGCGAGAGCAAGGAGCATGGCGGCTGCTCTTTTGTGTTTTCTTGCAAAAATTATTACAACTGCAATTATTACAACTGCCGCAATTACAGCGGCAATGATTGCCTTTTCATTTGTTTTGGAAACTGCCGTTGCAGGCTCATCACCGGTAATGACAGATGCGTTGATTTCAGCAAAAACAAGCTCGGATGAATACGTATCGCCTGCAGCAAGGCTACCGACAGGGAGAATACAGCCGTTACTGTCTTTATCTGTTACTTCTGATTTCAACTCAAGTCCGTCGGGGACTTTGAAGCTGATTTTTATATCGTTTACATCGAAGCTATTAGAGTTTTTAAGGCTGAGTCTGACACTTGTACTGCTGTTTGATTCCTGCGAATCTGCGGTAAGACCGAGACCGTATTCGTTGGTGCTGAGTGCGGATGAAAAAAGGCAGAATATGCCGCAGAAGATACAGCAAATGACCACGGTAAGAACTCTCTTTACTGCTTTTTTCATTTTTGGTGCCACCTCTCCAAATTAAACTTAACCTCTATTATTATACTGAAATAATAATTATATGTCAAGGTGACAGTGTTTTTGCATAAAATCAGGCTTGTTTTAAAGCGTTTTTGTAGCATTTAATTGCTTGACATAAAGCGTAGTTTTTTATATACTTTAAGATAGGAAAAAATGAAATTCCAAAATCAGAAAAGGATGTGTGCATAAGCTATGGATTCCAAGTACGAAGCTTTATTTACCCCTTGGAAAATAGGTAATGTCGAAATCAAGAACAGAATTGTTATGTCCCCTATGGGTGGTACATCTCTCTTCGGTTGGTTTGAGCCCGGCGGCTGCCATTTTGACAACGAGGCTGCAAAGCTCTTCCTCGAAAGAGCTAACAACAACGTAGGTCTTATCATCCCCGGTATTGCTCCTCTCCGTGATACTTTCTGGGGCAAGTGGCTCTGGCAGAACCCCAAGATGTTCGAAGAGCTCAAGGAATTTATGGATGAAATTCACAAGACAGGTGCAAAGCTGTTCGTCCAGCTTACTGCAGGTATGGGCCGTTCATGGGCTATCACTGAGCTTGTCGCACCTCTCCACAAGAATAAATTTACACGTGCTCTTATCAAGCCGATTCTCGATACTTCACACGAGCTTGCTTCTCCCAGCCCGCAGAAGTCACGTTGGGCTCACGATATTGAGTGCCCCGAGATGACAAAAGAGCAGATTCACGAGATTATCGAGGCTTTCGCAAAGACAGCAAAGCTCTGCCGTGACGCAGGTGTCGACGGTGTTGAGGTTCACGCTGTTCACGAAGGCTATCTTCTCGACCAGTTTGCAATCGAGTTCTTTAACAAGCGTACCGACGAATACGGCGGCAGCTTCGAGAACAGATACCGTTTTGCAGCTGAAGTTGTAAAGGCAATAAAAGAGTCCTGCGGTGACGATTACCCCGTATCTCTCCGTTACTCTGTAGAGTCCAAGATGAAGGGCTTCTGCGAGGGTGCT
>JAZSEX010000052.1:0-31898 GCA_045531935.1 Acutalibacteraceae bacterium
CGAATAGATTTCAAATTCATCGCCGTTCATTTTTTTGAAGCTGATTTGTTTGAATTCGGTTTTCATATACAATTCCCCTCTTTATTTTATTCTTAATTAAGATGTAACAATATCAAATTCCTGCTCTACCGCAGCAAAACAAAATTTATTTCATCATTACCATTATATTCAAAACCGATTACACTGCCTTTACAGTACAACGCTTTAAAACTTGCGTTTCTGTTTTTTCTCGCATTCCAAGCCATTCTCTTGACATCACTTTTATGCGGCTTTTTATTTAAAGCTTTACAGTATTCTTTCCACACACCGTAAACCTCTTTAATTTGCGGCTTATTATACGGGTTAATTCCTATCAAATCGGTTGGAGTAACAAGTTCTGAAATTGCATTGTCAATTTCAAAGGAGTTTTCATTTATATGTTTGATGTATACTAAATGCCGTCCCCAACCCTGATGAATACCTGTATCTGAGTACCCCATAGCTTTCCAGAAATCAAATCCGCTTACAGGGTCAGGACTTAATAAAACGGTATTTGTTCCGTTCTCATCAAATATTTTTTCAATATGATGATTCAGAATTCTGCCGTATCCTTTTCGCCTGTGATTAGGTGAAATATAGAAATCTTTAACCGTACCGTAGCTATACGGAATATCAAGGACATCCGTTGATAATGTCGATATTGATACAAAACCGATAAACTCATTGGCTGATTTCATAACGATAAAACAATCAGAATCACTAACTGAAGCATTTGAAATTATGCTGTCAAACAGCTTATAAAACATCTTTTTGTTACCCGGAGTTTCACCCTGATTACGCAAAGACTTAATCTTATACTTTGCATAGATTTTGCGGAGTTTTTTGTGGTTGATTATGTTTTTGTTTGTGATGTTTGTGAAAGTAAAATCTGTCTTCATTTCAATCCTCTTTCTGTAAAAAATAAAAGCACCTCCGAAACGGAGATGCCTGCAATTCACAGAAAGATATATAATTACATCAATCGCAAACGGACAAAACGGCACTCCGGTTCAGGGAATTTCGATTCATTGTCATTTTGTCCACCTGCCTTTCAGTAATTTTTTTCAATATATCATTTATTAAAGGATTTGTCAATCGGTATTTATCTGTAATACTTGCCCGAATTTTTGAGATAATCGATAAGCATCATAGGCCAATCGGTCTGGATAAAGTCGAAGCCGCAGTCGGCAAGCCAGCCCCAGCCGAAATCACGAGAAACTGTAAGGGCAGTATCGTCGCTGTGTTCGCCTGCAAGCTGCTCCTTATAGTCATATATAATTGAATTGACCCACACGAGCGTATTATCACGGTGCATACAGCTTATAAACTCATCGCTTGCAAGCTCGGAATTATCCTTCTGAAACAGCACCTCGACACCGACATAATTGACATCACGCTTGAGCAAGGATTCGTGCGACGGATGACGCTCCCTTACAATAGGCATAAACGGAAGCTCGGGTGCAATCTCCTCGAGCACACGGATCACCTTAGGTGACATTGAACTTTTGACAAGCATTTGCTCAGTCATACCGTGACGCTTGATTGCGTTATAAATTTTTTCGGGGTTGCCCCAGAATTTATCGACATTTATAAAGCATCTGTCCTTAAACTGTTCAAGAAAATCGTCAAGCTTTGAGACACCGAACTGTGTCGGAGTTTCGTCAACATTGCGGTAACGCATCTTTTTTACACTGTTGTAGCTGAGCTTTTCAAGGCTGAGTCTTGTGCCCAGGTGCGGCTTTTCCATACCCGGGTGGAATATAATCAGCTCACCGTCACGGGTACAATCGACATCAATTTCGAGCATATCAGCACCCTGCATAAGTGCTATTTCATATGCCGCCATAGTATTGCAAGGAATATTACCGCCCGAAGCGCCGCGGTGTGCAACGACGATTATATTCTCTTTTGCTTTTTCTCTAAGGTCAAAATTCATATTAACACAACCCGTCTTTAATTATTTTCCATTCATTAATGAGTTTTTTCAGACTCCACGCGGCATTTGCAGGTGAAGTTGACGGCAGGCATACCGCTACCCTGCCGTATTTATCACGCAGGTATTTATTGTAATACCGTTCGGCCGTTTTGCCGTTGACATATATTTGTTTTATATCGGCAGTATTTAAAATTACACTCAAATCGTTAGGCACGACGTTTCTGATTGAGCTGTCGGAGCTACCCTCTATATCGCAGGAAGCTATAACATCCCACAATGCTATACCGCAGGAAAGCAACAGCTCTTGTTTCGCTTTTACATCTTCAGGTACATCTTTGTCAAATACAGCTGAAATCACACGCCAAAAGCGGTTTTGCGGATGTCCGTAGAAAAACATCTCTTCACGGGATTTTACAGAAGGAAAGCTGCCTAAAATCAATATTTTTGAGTTCGAGTCATATATCGGAGAAATCGGATGAACTGTCATAACATCACCGTCAGGGATTATATTCTGTATTAATAAATACTATCATATTTTCGTATGTAAATCAATCTATATAAAACTCCTGCATATCGTCGAGTCTTAGTAACATCGGCTTTAATCCGCAGGCGGCACCTGTATCGATATCAATCCACGAATCGGTTACAATTGCTCTGCCTTTATATTCTTCGCCGTAATAAACTGTAGGCGTATGACCGAAAATTGTTGTAACGTCATCAAAATACTTTGCATTAAGTGAAGGACGAGTCCAGAGAAAATCTGTTTTACTGTAATCAGAAAGTTTTTTATTTCTATCAAACGAACCAAGTCCGCTGTGAGTTAGTACAAAATCCTTATTCCCAACACTTACCGTATCATAAAGCGGAGCATCACGAAGATAATCAAGAATATCCTCAACCTCGGATTCTCTGAGCATACAGAGAGCATCAAGAGTATGCTGACCGCCGTTTGAAACCCAGTTATTGTACATAGCGAGTTTTGTACCGGTAAGTCTGTCTATAGCATCTTCGGTAATAGTTTCAAACAGAAAATCACAAGAGAGCAACATTGCTTCGTGATTACCTAGTATCAACTGAAAATTCGGCTGAACCATAAGCCATTTAAGCCACTTTATACTGTCAGTACCACGATCAATAACATCACCTAGGACAAAGCAGAAATCATCATCGCAAAAGCCGACTTTATCAAGAAACATTTTGAATTCCTCGAGAGGATAACCGTGGATATCTGAGGTAACATATATCATTTATTATAATCTCCTTTTAAAAACATCATAAAATATATACCACAAATCACTATAAAATAAAAGAGCGGACAGCACTTTCGGATAATGCCGTCCGTAAAAATCATATAGCTTTGAGCAAAAACATAAAGCCGGTAAGAATGATAAGAAAGCCGAAATTGAAAGCTGAAAAAACACCGATATAATACGCTGTTTTGCCGGGATTATGCTTTGTATACTCTCTGAAAGTTATAAGGCTTGCAAGTGAAGAAATCAAAGTACCGACACCGCCTATATTTACGCCTACAAGCAAGTCGCGGTAATTGTCCGTAAACTGTGAGAGCAGAATAGCCGAAGGAACATTACTTATACACTGACAGGACAAAACGCTGAAAAGCAGAGTGCTTTTGTTTAGTAAAAAAGAAAACAGTTCACGTACTGCATCGATACGAGCCATATTGCCTGCAAAAATAAAGAAGAAAACAAAAGTAAAGAGCAGACCGTAATCGACAGCTTTAAGTGCTTTTCGGTCAACAATCATAAGTACCGAAGGAATTACAACCAAACCGATAGCATAAGGAATTCCTCTGAAAAC
Source organism: Acutalibacteraceae bacterium (assembly GCA_045531935.1). Classification (GTDB taxonomy): domain Bacteria; phylum Bacillota; class Clostridia; order Oscillospirales; family Acutalibacteraceae; genus UBA8612. The sequence goes on from JAZSEX010000052.1 coordinate 3,773, forward strand.
AATTGCTATAGACAGTGCAAAAAGCGCAAGATAAAGCACCGTTCTTTTAGGTTCAAGATGTATTTTCTCATCACTAAGACTGAGAGGCTCGGATTTTACAAATATAAAACAGCACACCGTTATTACAGCAACAGAAAGAATAAACGGCGGAGCCATAATCCCCATAAACTCAAGGTTGGGAATTTCGTACTTTGTGTAAAGGTAAAGGTTTTGTGGATTGCCGAAGGGAGTTAACATACCGCCGAGGTTAGCGGCGATATTCTGCATAATAAAGGTAAACGCCATATATTTCTGCTTACCCGTACTGTTGAGCACAAAATAGCCCAGCGGCAAGAAAGTAAGCAGAGCCATATCGTTGGCGATAAGCATTGAACCAATAAAAGTTATGTACACTAGTGCAAGCACACTCATACGTGCGGTTTTGAAAAGCTGTACGACCTTTCGTGCAAGCATATAGAAGAAATTGATATTTTTCAGTGCACAAACAACAGCAAGCACACAGAAAAGGCAGGTCAGCGTTTTGTAATCAAAATAGCCGAGATAAGTTTTATCGACCGGCACAATTATGCTTGTTACAACTGCCGCGATAAAAGCAATACAGACAACGGCATTCTTTTTTACAAAGCTGATAACCGTATCTTCTAATTTATTAGCTGCCTTACCGACATAATGACCAAGTAAGACTTTTTTACCGATTACCGAGTTTACCGCTTGCTCTATGCTCATTCTTTAACCTCTTTTTTAGACTTTCTGTCGTGAATAATCATACCGACTACCGTAAATAAAAGAAGACAGATGTGAGTAACCATATTTGGCCAGGCTTTTGAAAGAATATCGTATGTACACCAGAGCACAGAGTTGCATATAACCCAGAAACGGTATTTTGCACCGTTTTCCTGACCGATTTCCATAACAAAAGTGAGGCAAGCAGCGATTGCAAGAAGACACAGGGGATCGAATCCGCCGGACATACCTACAACAAGATTTACAACAACAAAAGCTGCCATATATATTCCGATAAGCCACTTTGGTAAAGGTTTACCCTTTGATTCAAAGAAGTAGTTAATTACAGCCTGAGCGGCACCCAAAAAGCAGGAAGCAGCACCGTTGATACCCTGACCGCCTACAAGATAGCTTAGAGCAATTGAAAGATTACTGCCAAAGACAAGGCAAAGAATCAACTTCATATTTTTGCCCTTTACAAGGGAAGCTATAATACATAACAGCAAGCAAAGAAGGCTCAGTATACCTGCAAGGTCAAAACGAAAAACCTGAGCAAATATCTCTTTCATAAAATTACCTCACAAAAATCTTTTATAAAAACACCGTCAATATTTTTATCATAATTACAGCATTATTTCAAGTGTTGATTTTACTATTTTTATTGACATATTGATACTTATTTAGATATAATTTATACAACATCGGCTGTAATTTCACATTACTATGTTTTAAAGAAAAGGAGTCAGATAAAATGAAAAGAAAATATTTATCTGCCATAGTATCATTTTTCATAATATCCGCTTTCAGCTTCCTTGTATTTGCTGAACCCGGATTTGCATACGGTGAAGAAGAGCTTATCGAATTCACACCTAAATGGGAATCTATAATCTCTGACGATTCGGTAATATCCGTTACCCCCGGAGCCAAACAGGGTGAGCTGCGTTTTGCGTGGCTTTCAGCCGAAGGAGAAAACGCAACTTCATTCATCATTTCAGATAACAGTGATATGACCTCATACCGTGAATGTGAGGTTACGGTACAGGATGCGATTGACAATTACAATTCAAACAACGTAACTGTAAGCGGCCTTGAAGAAGGTAAAACATATTACTACTCATATACCAAAAACGGAAGTTGGAGCACGCCTGCACCCGTAACGGTACAGCCCGACGATGAATTTACTGTTTTATTTGTTTCCGATGCACAGATAGGACGCTCCGGTGATGAAAACCTTGAAGATATCCTTGTACGCGATACCTGCGGCTGGAATTACACAGTAAACAAGATGCTTGCAAAATATCCCGATGCGGCATTCGCGATATCAAGCGGCGACCAATTCCAGTCCGCCGACAGTCTGACACAGATGAAAGCTTATCTTTCCCCCGTTCAGCTGCGTTCGCTGCCTGTAGCAAACGCAATAGGCAACCACGATTACGAATCAACGCTTTACGGTGACATATTCAACAACCCCAATGAGGTTTTTGAGCTTTTCGCAAGTCAAGCAGGTACAGGTTACTATTATGTTTACGGAGATGCACTGTTCATTACAATAAACTCTAACAACACTTCGTTGACCGATACGGCAAGAGTGCTCAGAAAAGCAACAGAAGCTCACCCCGACACAAAATGGAGAGTAGTTACGATGCATCACAATCCTTACTCCGCATCGCACGGTGACGACCACTTTTCAGACAGAAGACTTCTCTTCTCATCGCTGTTTGACTGCTATGACATTGACCTCTGCCTTAGCGGACACGATCACATCTATTCACGCACATCAGCTATGTATGCAGGAAAGATAACCGAAACCGAAGGTACGGTATATATGCAGTCATCATCTGCTTCGGGAAGCAACTACGACTCATTACCCACTGAACTCGCTTCAACACTTGTTACGGCATTTGACGAAAGAGTTCCCACCTACTCTGCTCTTACATTCTCCGCAGACGAACTCAGCATTGTTACATACCGAACCGATACTGACGAGATAATTGATGAATTTGAAGTCAAGGACAACACAAATGATTCTTCTGATAATGTTTTGGCAGTGCTTGCTTCAATTTTCAGAACTATTTTTTCTATGATATAAAACCAACAAAAAAAGCTTTGCTGTACCTGAAAACACAGCAAAGCTTTTAAAATTTATATTTCAATTATCAATCGGCATACGTTACCTGTCTGCCGGTTACAAGCTCGGTAAAAACACGGGCAATATCATTTCCGAGTTTTTGGAAAAAGCCCTGGAAAACAACATTAAAAGCAGTAGTCGAACCAAAGCTGTCACCGTCTGAGGCAATGGCAAAAACATCGCTCATTGTAAACATATCATACCAGTGTACAACCCTTGTTTCATAGGCAGAGGTATCACTTTCTTTTATATCAATAATTCTGTAACCGTACTGTGTTGAAAAAGCATCACCGTTGTAGCGTGTACTCAGAGAATTGACAATGTCAATACCCTTGTATTTTACACCGAATGCGTTTGTATGATCGTGACCGGTAAACATTGCAAGAACGTCGCCTTTTTCAACCATGGCATCAAACTGACCGTAATTGTAATAACCCGGACAAGGTTTTTCGTTGAGAGTACCGAAATTTACCGCTGACTCGTCAAACATATAGTATTCGCCGTCATTGTAAAGATGCTCAAACGAGAACAAAGGTTTACCGTCCGCCTTCTTGAGTGCATCATAAATTTCACCAACAATTATATGTTGGAAAACAAGCGAATTTACACGCTTACCGCCGTTTGCAAGAGCAAGTATATCTGACTTGGCTTTATACCAAGCAACCTGATCGGATCGGACACAGTCATAATGACCTTCAGAATCATAATCGCCTGAATCAAACACCCATATATTAAACTTCACAATGTTGCTGTCGGATGCAAGAACAGGCACATTATATGTACCGCAACCCGAAAGAAGCTCGCCGTCATCAACAGAAACAGAGCAAGAGAATGTATTATAATAAGTCATAAGCTCTTCTCTCGTCATACCGTTTTCATTTTCGGAATCGTGATTTCCGAAAGTTACGGCAACAGGGATATTCCTAACTTCAAAAACGCCCATAAGCTTATCGATAAGACCCTTTGTATAGTCTTTATCTCCTGTGTTTTCAACATTGTCACCGGTAATTACAACGATATCGGGATGTTCCCTGTCGCAAGCCGCACCGATAAGCCATACCGAAGCATCAACATTATCACTGTCAAGATGTGTATCGGTAACATGCATTACACGAAGATTACCGTTTTCGTCGAAACGAACAGGCTCAGCTGTCGTAATATCAACGGCAAAACAGTTTACTGATAAACTAAATATCATAACCAAACACATAAAAACAGATAACGTTCTTAAACACTTTTTCATATGAAATTTCCTTTCTAAAATAAACTTCTCATATTATACGCTTGAAAAAGTACAAATTCAATAGCTTGAACAATTTATCAGTAAAAATAATATAATAATTATCATAATAACCATTGTCTAAAACTCTAATTTTTGTTAAACTATTTGCTGATGAAATTTAAAGAACGAGGAAATTAAAATATGCCACTATACTATGCACTAGTTTTCGGAGCAACTATTCTTTTTGCACTGCAATTTTTGTTCAACCAAAAATTTGAAACTGTACGCGGAAGTGACCTGAAATCCGCACTTGAATTCACACTTTACAAAAACTCGGTAATCGTAATAATGATGCTGATAATAAGCGGATTTAAAATAGTTATTACACCTTTCAGTGCCGCATTATCGGTTGTATACGCTGCTGCGTGCATATTGATGACCTATTTCAGCCTGAAAGCTTTTGCGGTTGCCAACCTTTCGGTATATTCTGTTTTTTCAATGCTCGGCGGTATGCTGCTTCCATTCCTGCTTGGGGTAGGTTTTTATAACGAAAAACTTACCGTATTTAAAATTGTATGCTGTGTGCTGATTGCCATATCCGTACTGTTAAACCTTAAAGGCGGAAAGCAGAGCAAAAAAGCATTTTTATATTATATGGCAGTATTTGTACTTAACGGCGGTGTAGGTGTTATTTCCACCATTCATCAAAATTCGGATTTACCGCACTCTGACAGTACCGGATTTATGTTCTTATCGTCACTTGCAGGTGTGATAATAGGTGCACTGTGGATGATGATAAAATATAAAAAAATACCGTTGATTAAAGGTAAAGCTTTGCTTTATACATCAGGTTACGGTGTATTTAACGGTGTCGGAAACTGGCTTCTTCTTGTTTCACTGATACACCTGCCTGCATCCGTACAGTATCCTCTTGTAACGGGAGGAGTTATGGTTTTCTCAACTGTTATCAGCATAATCAGAAAAGAAAAGCTGACAAAAACCGATTATATTGCCGCTGCTGTTTCATTTATTGCATCGGTACTTATGGCATTCTGAGACATAAATTGTATAATTTATAACTATTATTGACTTTATTCTTTAAAAGTTGTAAAAATATATATGTAATATTTAACTAAGGAGTAATTCATTATGGCGTATTTCAAGCCTTTTAAATCAATCAGACCTAAGAAAGAATATGCAGATAAGGTTGCTGCACTCCCCTACGACGTTATGAACAGCAACGAAGCAAAAGAGATGGTTAAAGGTAACCCTTATTCTTTTCTTCACGTCGATAAGGCAGAAATCGACCTGCCTGAAGACACCTATCTTTACGACCCCGCTGTATATGCAAAGGCTGCAGAAAACCTCAACAAGCTTGTAACCGACGATATTTGCAAAAAAGATGATAAGCCCTGCTTCTTTATTTACCGTCAGATTATGAACGGCAGAAGCCAAACAGGTCTTGTCGGCTGTGCATCTATTGACGATTATATCAATAACAAAATCAAGAAACACGAGCTCACAAGAGCTGATAAAGAGCAGGACAGAATCAACCACGTTGATACCTGCAACGCAAACACAGGTCCGATTTTCCTCACTTATAAAAACGGTGACACAATAAAGAAGATAATAGCTTCCTGGCAGGAAAGCCACGAGCCTGAGTACGATTTCATTTCTGACAACGTAGCACAGACAGTATGGGTAATTGACGATGAATCAGTTACATCGGAAATAGCTGATAAATTTGACAAGATTGAATCTCTTTATATCGCAGACGGTCATCACCGCTGTGCATCAGCTGTAAAAGTAGGTCTTAAGAGACGCGAGGAAAATCCCGGCTACACAGGTGACGAAGAATTCAACCGTTTCCTTGCCGTTTCATTCCCCTGTGATGAGCTTGAAATTATGGATTACAACCGACTTATCCGTGACACAAACGGTTACACTGTAAACCAGCTTCTCACACTTATCAGCCAGAATTTCACATTTGAATGTGTAAAATCAGGCGCACCTTATAAGCCTGAAGAAAAGCATACATTCGGTATGTATATTGACGGCAGATGGTATAAACTCACAGCTAAAGAAGGTACGTTTAATCCTAACGATCCCGTTTCACAGCTTGACGTATCAATTCTGCAGAACAATCTAATTGCACCAATCTTCGGTATCGCAGATCCACGTACAGACAAAAAAATTGACTTTGTCGGCGGAATCCGCGGTCTCGAAGAACTTGAGAAGCGTGCAAACTCAGATATGAAGATTGCATTCTCAATGTACCCGACAACACTTGAAGACCTTATGGCGATTGCCGATACAGGTCTTATAATGCCCCCGAAATCAACGTGGTTTGAGCCCAAGCTTCTGAGCGGACTTTTCATACACGAACTTTCATAAAGAAAGGTAAAAAAACAATGTTTGTAGATATAGCAAAAATTACAATTAAAGCAGGTCGCGGCGGAGACGGCTGTGTCGCCTTCCACCGTGAAAAATATATTGCATCAGGCGGACCTGACGGCGGAGACGGCGGTAAAGGTGGCGATATAGTATTCAAGGTTGATACTAACCTTTCAACACTTGCCGACTTCCGCTACAAAAGAAAATACACTGCACAGAGCGGTGCAAACGGTCAATCCGGAAGAAAAAACGGTAAGCGTGGCGAAGACCTCGTTATCAGCGTACCGCTCGGCACAGTTATAAGAGAAGTAAAAACGGGTAAAATAATGGCAGACCTTTCTGATGACAAGCCGTTTATTGCAGCTAAGGGAGGCAGAGGCGGTTGGGGTAACCCTCACTTTGCAACAGCAACAAGGCAGGCTCCCCGTTTTGCAAAGCAAGGAGCACCCGGTGAAGAGTGGGAAGTTTCACTTGAACTTAAACTTATTGCCGATGTCGGTCTGCTTGGCTTTCCGAACGTAGGTAAATCAAGCTTCATATCCGTTGTAAGTGAGGCAAAACCCATTGTTGCTGACTACCATTTTACAACAATTACACCCGTGCTTGGTGTAGTACGTATGGGCGAAGGCAACTCATTTGTAATAGCTGACATTCCCGGTCTTATTGAAGGTGCAAGTGAAGGCATAGGTCTCGGTCACGAATTCCTGCGTCACGTTGAGCGTTGCCGTATGCTTGTGCATATTCTTGATGCCGCCGGCAGCGAGGGTCGCGACCCGATTGAAGACTTTGAAAAAATCAACCTTGAGCTGAAAAAATTCAACGAAGAGCTTGCAACACGCGAGCAGATTGTAGTTGCGAACAAAATTGACCTTGCAACTGACGAACAGCTCGACAGACTTGAAAAATACATGGAAGAACACGGACACAAACTGTACCGTATGTGTGCTCCGATATATGAAGGAACGCAGGAAGTAATCAACGCTGTTGCGGCAAAGCTCGCACAGCTTCCCCCTGTTGTAAGATTTGAAAGTGAAGAAATCACCAACCGTGATATGCCGCTTAAGACCGGTGAAAACTTTGAAGTAAGAGTTGAGGATGACGTTTACTTTGTTGAGGCAGAATGGCTGCTCAGAATACTGCAGAGAACTGACCTTGACGACTATGAATCCCTTCAGTATTTCCAGCGTGTTCTCGAATCAAGCGGTATTCTCGACAAACTTGTTGAACTCGGTATAACCGAAGGTGACAGTGTTGTAATTTACGACCTTGAATTTGACTATGTACCCTGAGGTGATTTGAATTGGAAACAATACTCGGTGCGGATCAGATCAAGCCCAATACACTCAACCCGATTTCTCTTGCTTATATCGGAGATGCTGTATATGAAATACTTGTCAGGGAACATCTTGCACTCAGTGGCGACAGACCGCCTGAACAGCTTCATAAGCTTGCTGTAAACTTCGTAAGTGCAAAAGCTCAGGCAGCGGCTATTGAAAAGCTGATACCGATACTGACAGAAGAGGAAACAACAGCTTTCAAGCGTGGCAGAAACGCAAAGGTTTCACATATACCCAAGGGTGCTAGCCCTGCGCATTACCACAATGCTACCGGATTTGAGACTCTTTTCGGTCACCTTTACCTGACCGGGCAGACTGAACGTATGCGTGAACTTTTCAAAATAATTTGCGAAGGTGAAAAAGTTTGAGCAAAAAGAACAAAAAAGCTGTTTCAGACAAGACCAAAAAGGTACTGGATATTATTGCGGACAATCTTGTATGGATTGCAGGCTGTGTAATTTATGCACTGGCAATTAACTTTTTTAACGTACCTAATCAGATTGCACAGGGTGGTTTTTCCGGTCTTGCCATTGTAATTAACTACCTGACTGATTTACCGGTCGGTACTATCAACCTTGCACTCAACATTCCGATACTTCTTATTGCACTGAAATTTATTGGTAAAAAATTCGTACTCAAAACACTTTGGGTAACAGTTCTTTTATCAGTATCGATTGACCTTGTTGCACTGATACCGTATGAATACACGGGTGACAGACTACTCGCCTCGATATTCAGCGGTGCTTTACTTGGTGCCGGTGTTGCACTTGTAGCAGCAAGAGGTTCAACTACAGGCGGTACTGACGTGCTGAGTAAACTTCTCAGACTTATATTACCTCACATTTCTTACGGTAAGCTCGTTATGTTCAGCGACCTTGTAGTTATTGCAATATCTGCGATTGTTTTCAGAAGTATTGAGAGTGCTCTTTATGCTGCTATTGTAATATTTGTCAGTTCAAAGGTTATTGACTATATTCTTTACGGTATGGCAAAAAGCAAGATGCTTATGGTTGTAACTGAGCACGCAGATGAGATATCGCAGGCACTTGTAAACAGTTCACCAAGAGGTGTAAGTATAGTGCCCGCAAAAGGTGCTTATACCGGTCAAGAAAAAAATATGCTTATATGTGTGCTCAGAAGCAGTGAAGTTTCACCAACAATAAAGCTTATAAAATCAATTGACCCAAACACATTTACAATAATAACAGAAGCAAACGAAATAATTGGCAAAGGCTTTAAGCCGACGATAAATGAATAGGGAGAAATAAAATGAGAACAAGTATTAAAAAATTCATAGCTATTATTTGTGCCGTAATGATGATTATACCGTTTATATTTACGGCTACAGCTGCTTACGAAGCTCCGTTTGATAACAGCTTTTACTACACCGAAGGCGAATACACACTTCATTACCGTGTATTTGAAGCTGATAATGAAAAAGCCAAAATTCTTATGGTGCACGGTTTCGGCTGCTCTACAAGCACCTGGGAGCCTATTGCCGACGAGCTTGTTGACGACGGATACACCTGCGTGCTTGTTGACTTGCCGGGCTTTGGTTACAGCACAAGGGAAACCGAAATCAGCGAAGAAGGCTACGCTGTACGCGAAGAGCTTGTTATCAACCTTATGAAAAGCATTGCTCCCGTAAGCGAATGGCACGTAGCAGGTCACTCAATGGGTGGCGGCGTTGCTATGAACATTGCCTGCCTTGCACCTGAAATCAAATCACTTATGCTTTTCTGTCCTTGCCCTATCATTGAGCAGGAAGGTATGATGGCTGATATGATGAGCTCAAAGCTTATGGGTGCTATGGCTAATTTCATATTTGAAAAGCTGACTAAAATTACTCCTCTGCTTCGTATGGTAGCTCTTATGGCATTTATGGATTTTGAATTCACAATGGACTATAACCTTGATGTTTTCTCTGCACCGCTTCAGATACATAACACCGGTTACAGCAATATGATTACATCTGCCAAGGCTAAGGGTAACAATTTTGATGAGATTTCGAAACTTACAATGCCCGTACTTCTCGTTCAAGCTGACAAGGACCTTATCATTAATGCTTCAATGAAATCACAGGTTGCTGAAGCATTTCCAAATGCAGAAACCTACACTGTAGCAGGCGGCGGTCACCTCTGCATTGAAAACCACGATGAAGAGCTTGCAGAGCTGATTGACGGATTTATAAAATAAGGAATCATAGAAAAATACCTCTTACCGAAATAAAAACGGTAAGAGGTATTTTTGTTTATTTCATAAGAAGCTCGTAAAGCTTATCGCAATGATTTTCTTTTGTAATAAAGAAATCTCTGCAACGTTTTGCAAACACTTCATCCGGCTTCATATCATTGGCAATAAGCTTTTCAAGATGTGACAGAAGCTCCTGAGCATTTACGGAAAGAGCACCGAAAGCTTCTTCAAGCGGAAGATCGAGTGCCTTGTAATCGTGCGTAACACCTGCACGGAAAAGATCGTAATCAGGCACGAAATACATAATAGGTCTGCCGAGATAAACGAAATCGAAAACAATTGAAGAATAGTCCGTTATCATCAATGCATAATTCTGCATCTCGTCAATTTCCTGTGTTACACGGATTCTCGGATTATCGACCTTGAAATACTTATCATAATCTCTGAAAATCGGATGGTTTTTGAAATCAAGAGTATAATCGTATTTTTCAAGCAGATCGGCAAGCTCTTTTGAATTGAGGAATGCATTGGTTTCACGGTAGAAAGATGAGTTGAGGAACTTATCAACAAAAAGCTGACGGGTATTATTCTCATAATTTCCGATAAGATTTTTACGCCACGACGGAGAGAACAAAAGCTTTCTGCCGGCTTTACTGTCAGTTTCCATACTGTCAAAACGAGGCATACCGCTTGCAAGCAGATCAGAATCTTTAAAGTTATAGATTTGTTTGAAATTCTCACGCTCAAACTCGGAAGAAATAACAACCTTGTCAACGTTTGCCTTTTCTTTTGTGTAAAGCATAGGCAGACGAGCGTGAAGAATACCGTGCTGAAGGTAAACAAACTCACACTTGATAATATCGGAATACCAACGAAGCGGCAGACCGTCAAACGGGCTCATAATTGAAAGCGAGTTGAAAGAGGTAAGAACTTTTTCACAGTTGAAGAAAAGCATTTTATGCTTGAAACTCTTGAATTTTACAACACGCTTTTTCTGAGCTGAAGTAAAGTGTTTATCATCTGCTTTAAGATTATCAGCAATATAGTATCTTTCTATTCCGTCTTTAATCGGGAAATCGTGTATAAACTGATAATACGCATTATCAAAAATACCCTCACGGTCGATATAAAGCCATATACGCTTATCGGTTGCTGTTTTTTCGGCAATCTTTCTGTATATATAAGCGGCTTTGTTTTCAGACTTTACGGCATCATCTGCGGCAGCTTTAGCTGCTGCAAGTGTACTTTCAGATGGTTTACGGATCAGGAATCCCTGCGATTTCTGATCGAAAAGCACCGTATAATTGCCGTTCTTGACATAGAACTTTGCTTTATTTACAACCGTTTTAAAACCGAAGAAAACATTAGGTACACAGTCGTGACCGTCAACCACAGCGTGGAAAACCAGACCAATCTCATCCGGAAGATCAATAACTGTATCAAAACCTGCAAAATCGTTTGTAAGTGACTTACCCTTATAGTAGCTGTATGCGTTTTTCTGTACCGGCAGATCAATAATATTGCCGTTTGAAAGTGCGCAATACAGATGAACATCATCACGGCTGCCGACACCATTTTTGAAATATCCGGATGTATGAAGCTTACCGTCAATAATACGGAATGTATTGAAAGTAATTATATGAGGCTGAGAAAAAAGCAGACAATCATCGACATAGGCGGTCTGTGATAAAGAGTTCGATCTGACAGTATAGTTCTGACCCTTAAGCTTCATAAAAGCATCGACATGATACGGGTCAATATAAATTGAATCAGCAATAATTGAATTATCAACCTCGCTGAGCACTTTCTGAATACAGGCAAGCTGCTTTTCTCTGGTTTCATCATCGATATCACAGACAAGCATATCAGAAGTAATACGCCAGCTTAAGTTATAAACAACGAGAGCCTGTGCTACGGGATGAGGTTTGCCGTTCTCATCACGAGAGGAATCGATAAGCTTATTGAGGAAGCTCATATACTGATCAAAACAGTAATAAGGAGAATTGAAGCTCTGACTTGCTGACTCACCGTGACGGTAATAGGTATAGAGAGCATTACGGCAGAAACCGAGCTTACCTTTTTTCTTAAGCCAGGAGAAAATAAACCACTGGTCTTCGCCAAGTGAAAGACTTTCATCAAAATAAATACGCTCATCTGCGGACACATTTTTTACACAGATATTCATTGTTGTCTGCAGGATATTAGGATTAGCCATAACATCATAAATACCGCTGCAGGTCATTATATCAAAACGTTTGTGCGTTGTAACCTTACCGTTTTCGCTGAGATAATCTATAGAATATGTAACAAGGTCAGTCTCGTCATAATGATTTTCAAAGAAATTATAGACAGCCTGAAGACTCTTTTTGCTGAGGGTATCGTCAGCATCAAGGAACATTAAGTACTTACCCTCGGCAAGGTCAATGCCTTTGTTACGGGCACTTGAAACACCGCCGTTTTCTTTTTCAAAATATACGATAGTATTGTCAGCTTCGGCATAATTGCGGCAGATTTCACCGCTGTTATCAGGAGAGCCGTCGTTTATAAAAACAATCTGAAAATCCTCATAAGGCATTGTTTGCTCTCTGAGGCTTTCGACACACTTTCGGATATGCTTTTCACAATTATATACGGGAATAATTACGGAAACCTTGTATTTATACTCTGACATACCGCACAATCCTTTACAGTCATAATTAAAGTAATAATACTATATTTTATAAAAAAAAGCAATAGAAATATAAAAGCGTCCGGACAATTTATATCCGAACGCATTATAATTAAAGATACTTTATTATTGAAGAAACTACTGCACCAAACATCGGGTGAGAGTGAGAATCTGCACCGTTCCAGTTTTCCCAGAGAGTTGTTGCACCGAGGTCACGAATATGACGGAATGTACCTACGCCCTTATCGCTGACAAGCAGAGCTTTTGCAAGCTCTTTATCCCCTCTTTCACAGAGAATCCGTATAAGGATATCCGTACCGAATATACCGGTATCGAACTTGCCGAGAGCAGTATACTTTTCAACAACATTTTTATATGTTCTTTCGTCACCAAGACTGATATCTGCCGCAAATGCATCAGCTCCCTGAACCGCATCACAGAATGAGCCTGTTGACTCATCAAAGTATTTATCAAACATAGCTTTTTCAGCCTTTGCTGAGCGAGCATTCATATCTGCAGCGTTATCAATGCCGAGGATTTCGCCTATCTCTTTGACAATTCTTACAGCCTTGATATAGAAATACGTGTTTACAAAAGGCTCGGGGATAACGATTTTTTCGGGTGCACACCAATCACCAAGGCACCAGCCGCCCTTTTCACTCCTGACAACAAGGCTATCTTCACTATGAGTTTCCATATACTGAAGATATTTGATCATATTGAGATAGTACTTTTTGAGCACTTCCTTATCTCCGTAATGCTTATAGAAAGTATAAGGTACGAAAACGATTGCACCGCCCCAGCCTCCTGGACCTCCGCCACCGCCGTAAAATGGTGCTGTATGCTGAACGTGACCGCCGTAGATATCCTGACAGTCTGCAACATCCTGCATCCATTTACGGTACATTTCCTCAGCATCAAAGCAGGTCATAGCAGCATCGCAGGCAAGCTGACCGTCACCGGTATAGCCAAGACGCTCTCTGTGAGGACAATCAGACGGTACACAGCAGTGTACATTGTTAAGCTGAGTACGGATATACGTGTCTACAATCCACTGAAGCATATCATCGTCACTCTTATAATCGGTTATAACCTTAAGGTCGGTATGAACAACAGCAAACTCTGTCGGGTAAGCTCTGCCCTGCACCTCGAAATACCTGCAACCGTGCCAGGTAAAACGAGGATAAAACTGATGATTTTTATGCTCTTCAGAGAATATAAACTCATCCCTCTGCATACGGAAATGCATACCGAGAGTATCGAATTCAAGCGAGCCGTCTTCATTTAACTCCTCCGAAAAACGAACAAAGGCTCTTTCATCAGTTATCGCCTTTTCATCAAAAACAATTTTGGGGTAACCTGAAACATTTTCACCAAGGTCATATATAGCGGTATCGCCGAAAGAATAAATCTTTTTCGGGATTATTGTACGGATTTCTCTGTCGGGAGTACAGGTCTGCTTGGTAAGAAGAGCCAGCGGTCTTTCAAGCTTGACAGCATTTTTCCATTCACCTTTACCGATAAGACGTGCATCGTGAGTTTCACCAAAATAGATATTAGTACGGGTGATATAAGAATCACGCCACTCAACATCGGTATCGGACTTGGAAATAAGGTTGTTACCCTCAAGAATCTTAAATGCGAGCTTGAGCTGACCGTATTCGACCATACCCTCATTACGGCTCTGATTCTGACCGTACCAGCCTGCACCGATGTGAAATTCTATGACATTTTCACCGGGTTTTACAAGGTTTGAAATATCGTTTTCAACATAAAGTATACGGTGGATGATTGTATCATATATCGGCATATGAATCTTAGTCAGGTCACGCTTCTCATAATTAGTCCACGCAGGAGTAAGGAGAGCATCCGTTACAGGCTTACCGTTTACTGTAATATGAGAAAAACCGAGACCACTTGAAATAAGCTTTATGTCAGTTGTGTCGGTTACGGTAAATGTTTTGCGAGCGTAAACAGCAACGCTATCCTTTTCAAAGCCTACCCAATCACAATCGTCAAAAACAAGATCCATCTGCATATCAACGTGAGGAAGATTTTCTTCCATAAACTCAACGCCTGCTATTGCAAAACCGAATTTCTCATAGAAAGGTACAGCGTGTGTCTGACCGCTGATTTTGATAGTTTTTGAGCCGAGATCCTTAGCTTTGGCTATAAGGGCATTTGTAACATTAGAGCCGAGTCCTGTACCTCTTGCTGATTTTTTGACAGCTATTCTGCCGAGCTTCCAGACAGCTTCTTCAAGCTGTATTAGTCTGCCCGTAGCAACCGTTTCGCCGTTATCTTCAACGATATAATGCCAGGCTGTTCCCTCATGCTCATCGTCCTCAAGATGTGCGGGAAAGCCCTGTTCATCAACAAAAACTTCGTCACGAAGCGGTTTTGCAAGTTTGTGACCTTCAAGACCGTAATACCATTTCTCTGTCATTTTTACACCTCTTCTGCTGATAAAAATTCAAGTATCTCCTCTTTAGAAGCCTTTACGCTTCCCTGTATCATTTCAGGCTTACCTCCGCCTCTGCCGCCAAGAGCAGCGTTAAACTGCTTTGCAAAGGCACTTAAGTTTACCGTATTACTGCCCAGACAATATTTATAGCCTTCTTCAGCCTCAACAAAAACACCGACTATACCGCCGCAAAGGAGCTTACCTGCGTTTACGGTTTCACGTAAGCCATCTGCATCAAGATCATCGGTAAAAACACAGACATTTGAATCGGTTTGCTTGAATTTCTTTATGTATTTAAGCGTTTTTTCTTTATTGAGTTGCTCAATCTGATAATCGAGCTTTGCTTTTTCTTCTTTGAGTCTCTCAACAGCCTCGGCAACTTCGTTTTCCTTAGCACAAAGTGAAGCGGAAATTGCACTGATACTTGCACATCTGCTGCAGTAATCCTCAAGTGCATCAAAACCGCATTTGAGAAGAAGCCTTGTACCGCCTCTATGACTTTGATGCGAAAGTATTTTGATAAGCCCTACCTCACCCGTACGCCTGACATGCGGTGCACAGCAGGCACAAATGTCGTAACCCTCAATACGTACAAGACGAACATCTTCGGTCAAATCAAGCTTACTGCGGTATTGAATGTTTTCAAGTTCATCTTCTGCAGGATAGAAACATATAACCTCAACATTATCAAAAACAGCCTTATTGGCAAGATATTCGATTTTACGTACCTGTTCTTCGTTCAAGGGACCGCTGAGGTCTGCCGTTATACCGAAAGTGCCCATATGGAATCCAGTGTTTTCATAACCGAATAGGTTGTGCGCTACACCACAGACAATATGTTCACCGGTGTGATTCTGCATTCTTTTAAAACGAATATCCCAATCAATTATACCGTGTACTGTTTTGCCGATCTCGAATTGCGTATCAACAAGATGTAATATTCTGCCGTTTTCTTCATTTACATCCCAGACAGTAATTCCGTTAAGTGTGCCCTCGTCTGCAAGCTGACCGCCGCCGTTAGGAAAAAAAGCAGTTTGATCAAGCTCAAGCAAAAAGCCGTTTTCACAAGGACTGCATTCAATAACTACAGCATCAAACTCTTTGATATGTCCGTCATCATAAAGCCTTTTTGTAACTATCATTCAAAAATCCCCATTTAATCTGATTGTAAAAAAACCACTTCACCGTATAACACGGGAAGTGGCACCGATAAACTGAATATATGAAGTATTACTGTACGTCGGATGTCAAAACGTAGCCGTCGCCCTCAACATAGACCTGCTCGTCAATTGCATTCTGAGCAAACGGATTGAAGACGGTACTGTCGGTGATGACATCTGCAATATCAAATTTTATAATCTCCGCATCCGGCTTGACATACTTCTTCATCGCCGTATCCCTCTTTCAAGTTTAAGTAAATTATATAAATAGACATACTAATAACACTAATTACAAATGAATTATACAACATATAGAAAACCTTGTCAAGGTCATATATATAAAAATTATATAAAATTTACAAATATGAATTTTTCGTTGTATTGACATACAAATTCTTATAATATATAATCTTTTATAAGCTATTAAAGGAGGCATACACGTGGCTAAGCGTGAAGATCTTATAAAACAGTTCGGCGAAGCTGAAGAAAAACAGCCCAAGCCGAAATCCGAAGAGGCTCTTACCGTACCCGATACACCTGCTAAGCAGCAAGACAAAATAAATCACCACGGCGGTGCAGTCAAGAGAAAAAGAAAAAAGCTGAAGAAAAAAATAATATTTGCAATAAAAAGCATACTTACCGACAAAACACTCAGCAAAATGCTCAATGTTTTTCTGTTTTGTATGATTGTAAACGTTGTTGAATATTTTGTGCTAATAAATTACCTCGGTATACCAACCAAGGGTGCTATTGGTAAGCTTCTCGGTGCACTTATAATTCTCGGCTATATGTACACAGCAAGACTCAAGCCTCACAACGTAGGACTCAGCACCAATCCCAGAGCTATTACAAGCGGTGTACGCAACGCTTTTATTTTCAACCTTGCAATTATACCTGCCTATATTATCGAATATATCATACTCACTATTTCCAAAGGTAAAAACATCATTATAAGACTGTATGCATATGATGCTGCTTTTTCTGACGTCGGACCGGTTTATTTCATTGCAAATATTTTGTTATTACTTATAATTTCAGCACTTTCTGTTGTAATGCTCGAAGTGCTGTTCCGCGGAATACTTTTGAAAATGGGTAAAGGCAAATTCGGATTCTGGCAGACTGCAATTATCGTGTCGATTTTTTATTCAATATGGTATCTCGTTGTTCCGCTTTCAAAGCTTACAGCCGGTTACAAGCCTCATCAGATAGTTTCTCTCTGCTTATTCTATCTGGTTTTTGAATTTATACTTTCGCTTAAATGGTGTATGTGTGCAAGAGCAACAGGTTCTATATGGTTAGGACTTTTTGATCATCTTGTATTCAACATATCGGTAAACCTGCTTCATATTATAAACGCTACCGATACAACTATAACAACGGACAGCTACAGAAACTACAGACTTATACTCATTCAGATAGTTTCTTTTGCAATCTGCTTCTCATACTACAAGATGAAGATGCGCAAAAAAGAAAAAATTCTCCGTGAAGCAGGAGTACGCAGTATTTACTCTTTCGATAGCCTTGCTGAAATGAGCGAAGAAGACGTAAGTCGTCAGGCTGAGCGCATAAAGACTGCTGAAGGTGAAATTGATGCAGAATACCTCAAGCTTCTTGAACGCAACAAACAGAACAACAAATATTGACATTTGCCCTCGGCCTATCCGAGGGCTTTTTGTGTTTAATAAGTTGACGGTACACAGTACATAATGTATAATATATAAAAACATATAAGGTTATAATGTAATGTTACATAACTATATTTTAAAAAGAAGCAAACGAAAAACCCTTTCACTTACTGTCAAACCTGACTGCACCATAGCGGTAAGTGCACCATTAAATGCAAGCATAAAAGATATTGATGAATTCGTCTTCAAAAGCAGCAGTTGGATTGAAAAACAGCTTATACGAGCTAAAGCAATCAACGAACAAAGAGAAGCTTTTGTTATCGACTACGGTACTTCTGTTTATTTCTTCGGTACAAGGTTGACGATTATTGCTGACAAGGTTTGTAAAGCAAAACTTACAGATTCTGCAATAATTATGCCGCAAGGTCTTAACAGTGAAGGAATAAAGAAAAAGCTGATTACACTTTATAAAGATACTGCAAGAGATTATATAAGCAGTAAACTCCCCTACTATTCTAATCTGACCGGCATTAAATTCAGCAAGGTTACTATTTCAAGTGCCAAAACTAACTGGGGCAGCTGCACGGCTGACAGACTTCATTTTTCATGGCATCTTATAATGGCTGAAAAAGAAGTAATTGACTACGTTATAATACATGAATTGACTCATATTAAGCTCCATAATCACAGCAACGCCTTTTGGTGTGAAGTAAGTAAATACTGCCCTGAATGGAAAAAACATAGGGCAAGGCTTAAATATTACTCTGAAGTATTATCACGAGAAGGTTGGTGACACATTAATCATCAACTCGAAAGGATGAAAGCAAAATGAGCAAATCCAAATCAGGATCAAAAATAATAATAGGATTGGTATGTATAATTCTTGCTGCTTGTATTGCGGCAACAACCGTATTTGTTATACGTCCTTATTATTATGAAAACAACTATATAGCACCTGTGCCGACAAACTTAAGTTCAGGTTGGAGCAACGAACCTGAACCTATATTCAGCGATTTTTACGTTTCACCTAACGGAAGTGCTAACGGTAACGGTAGTTTAGAGCGTCCGTTTGCGACAATCGAGCAGGCAAAATCTGCTGTAAGAAAAATGAAAAAAGATCAGGTAAGCCACGCCGTAATTGCGATTATGGCAGGCACCTACAGCATAGACAGTATTGAATTCACAACAAAAGATTCGGGAACTGAAATATGTCGTGTTATTTACAGTGCATACGGTGACGGAGAAGTAATATTTGACGGCGGAATCAAAGCCGGCACTGCATTTGAGCCTACTGATAAAGCACTCATAGAAATAAAAGATGCAAAATACATAACCTTCAGCGGAATCACATTTCGCAACTGCCCAGGAGTAGCGGTAAGAGCAAGCGGCAGTAACATTGACATTTCATCCTGCACAGTAACTAACACCGCCGGCAACGGAATAGAAATAAACGGTACATCAATCACGGTAAACGGTTGTAACATATCTCACACAGGTGCAAGTGCAATAACAATAAACGGCGGCAACAGAAAATCACTTATAGCAGGTAATTGTTCAGTTGACAACAACCTTATAACATCTACATCACGCTTTGACAAAACAGCACCGAGCGTTGTAATAGGAGGCACCGGCAACACACTTACACATAATGAAATTGTCAACTCCCCTTCTACAGCAATTTATTACAGCGGTAATGCAAACAAAATAGAATATAATTACATTCATAACACCTGCCTTGACAGCATAAACACATTTGCGATTAATTCACCCGAAAGATGGGATTACTACGGCAATTTCGTAAGATACAACCTCATAAGCACAATTGGAAACGGCACTGATGAGGCAGGCGGAATCTGTGCCTGCTCAGGTACACAGGTAAGAGGTAATATGTTTATAAACATTAAGGGTGCGGGAATTTCATTTGGTGGAGGACGTGATATAAACTTCACAAATAACATTCTTGTCAACTGCACAGTACCGCTTAACTATTACACATCCACAGCAGGTGCGGACAACAAGGCATGGGAAAGCTTAAAGAAATCACCCTACCAGAGTGATATATGGAAAAAAGCTTACCCCGAATGTGCTTCGCTCAAAACAGATTATGCAGATATGACGGATGCAGCGTTTGCTGCTAACCCTGCAAACAGCATTATTAAAGACAACATCATACTTCAAAAAAGTGCTGATATCGGAACAATCAGTCCGGAAGCAAATAACTACAGCATCATCGGAGATAATATATTGTTAAAACTTTCACAAACAGATATCTTTATCAATGCAAAAAGCGGCAATTATCGTATTGACGAAAAAAGCAACGTACATGAAATACTTCCTGATTACAGAGATATTCCCTTTGATTCAATTGGCAGATATTAAAAAAACGGTGAAGGATTCACAAATGAATCTTTCACCGTTAATTTTATGCAAATATTTTACGCAGCCATTTAACACTCATTGAACCCCATTCCGCAGTTTCAGGCTTGAAATCACCGTTGCAGACAACCGGTGTCGCAAGAGAGAAACCGTGACCTCCGTTACGGAAAACGTGCAATTCAAACTCAACACCGTTTGCCGCCAGAGCAGACGCAAACTCAAGAGAATGTTTAACAGGTACAAGACCGTCATCGTTTGCGTGAAAAATAAACGAAGGCGGTGTATCGGCAGTAACATACTCATTCGTTGATGGCACGTCACACTGAAGTATGGGATTAATTTCATCGAGAATACAAGGGTAAGCAAGAATCAATGCATTGGGCTTATTCTTACTGATAGTGCCCAGAGCACTGCAGAGATGGCCGCCAGCAGAGAAACCGATTGCAGCAATTTTATCGGGAATAACACCGAATTTTTCAGCATTATCACGTATGTATTTTACAGCTCTTTCCCCATCAGCAAACGGATGCTCAAATCTATAATCGCCTTCTCCCCTTTTACCTACTGTATATCTAAGAACAAAGGTATGATATCCTTCAAGTGCATAGAGCATTGCAATTGGCTCAGCCTCACGGTCTGAACAGCCGGCGTAAGCACCGCCAGGTATAACAAGCACAGCAGGACGTTTATCCATATTAGGCATTTCGCGTGAATTATCAAGCAGATAAGCAGTAATACCTGCAGTTTTATCTTCTTTAAAATATTCAGTGAAAATTTTCATAAACAGCACCTCTGCTCATTAAATTTAGTTATTTTTATTCTATCAAAAACTTTAAAAAAGTAAATATATTTTCAAACATTTAACTTAAATATTTAAAACAATATAATCACACGATATTAGCGGTGATTAATTTGAACAGAGAACAATATTTACGCACGCGAATTGCAGAAATCGCAGAAGAACTGACAAATAAAAAAATGCCGCCCGTTCAAAGAAGAAGCCTTGAACGGGCGTTGAAGTTTTATATTGACGATTTAAGAAATAATCAATAAGTGAGTTTTGAGTTAATGTCTCGGATCATATCCTCATCAAGCTTTACAAGCTTACGGTCATAGGTGAGAATACCGTTGACTTCATTCTCAACGTCACTGACCTGAGTATAAACAAGAGCACAAAGACCGTGCTTGATAAGCGGAATAACCTGACCTGTATGCAGACGTCTGTATGCGTTTGAAAGAGTATCTTTATTACGGAACATAAGGTAGCCGAAGCACTTCTTGATATTCCAGACGTGGTCCTTGATTACGCTGCTGTATCCGCCGTATTCGCTGACAACAAATGCACGGTCATCGAGGACATAAGGATGGAGTGGAACTATATAGCGGTGAATACTCTTGAAATCTCCACCCTTCTGGTCGTGCCAGCCGCTTGCGTGGTCGACAAAACGTGACGGGTCAGTTTTTTTGACGTAAGCCGCGACGTTCTTTGCATCAAACTGGCCCCAACTCTCATTGAAAGGTACCCAGGTACAGATTGATACGCAATTATAAAGTGTATCCATCATTTCATCAAGCTCATTGAGGAAATATTTCTTGCCCTGCTCGTCCTTACGGTCATAGAGACCGCTGAATTTATCGGTCATATTTTTAATACCGATATTCGGGAGCACACCTGCTACAAGCTGATGCACGTTGCAACCGTTGGGCATATCCTGCCATACAAGCATACCGAGTCTGTCGCAGTGATAATACCAGCGTGCAGGTTCAACCTTGATATGCTTTCTGAGCATATTGTAACCAAGTTCACGCATCTTCCGAACATCGTAAATAAGAGCTTCATCAGTAGGTGCAGTCATACCGCCGTCAGGCCAATAGCCCTGGTCAAGCAGACCTTTCTGGAAATAAGGCTCGTTATTAAGGCAGAGTCTGACCTTACCTTTGGAGTCACGCTTCATACTGTATTTACGCATACCGAAGTACGACTTGACTTCATCAATTACAGTATCCCCTGCCATAAGCTCAACTTTAAGATCGTAGAGGAAGGGAGATTCAGGAGACCAAAGCTTCATATCAGGAATTCCGATCTTACCCTTTGAATCAAACTCTGCTGTTGCGACTGCATTATCACCGTCAAAAGCAGTAACACGAACTGTTGCCTCACCATTAACTTTAACTTCAATATCAAGTGAAGCTGTATCGATGTCGGGAGTGAGTCTGAGCGAATCAACATAAATCTCGGGGACAACCTCAAGCCACACTGTCTGCCAGATACCGGAAGTAGAAGTATACCAGAAGCCAACAGGCTTTGAAATCTGCTTACCTCTGGGCTGAGTACCCTTTTCTGTCGGGTCGATTACCTTAACGACAAGCTCATTTTCTTCACTAAGGTAATCGGTAATATCAAAACTGAAAGGACAGTATCCGCCGACGTGACCGCCGACAAGCTTACCGTTTACGTAAACCTCGCTCTTCCAGTCAACAGCACCGAAATGAAGAATAACACGCTTGCCTTCATAGTTTTCTTCAACCGTAAACTTACGTCTGTACCAAAGTGCTTCATTCTCATTAAGCACACCTTCAACACCGGAAAGCTCACATTCAAGAGCAAAGGGAACAATAATCTCACCCTCTGCTTTACCCATAACACCAACACCGGCTTTAGTTATGGCATACTCGTATTTGCCGTTAAGGCACTGATAGCTTTCGCGCACCATCTGCGGACGCGGATACTCACTGAGAGGACAGTCTTTATTTACTTTTTCTGCCCAAGGTGTTCTGATAGTATTCATTAGTTACTCCTTTACTGAGGTGATTGAGTTATAAATGTATTTTTCATAATAAAATCCTGAAGGAATAAAGAATCCGCCTGATTGACAGCACCGTCGTGATTAACATCAGCTGCAAGATACTGTGCAAAGGTAAAATCATATTCTTCAAGCATACCGCCTGCAAGCATATTAAGCAGGAAGGCATCACTATGATTAACATATCCGTCACTGTTGACGTCACCGTAAATAACGACATTTGCCGTATGCAACCATGCTCCGTTTACATCGTGAAGTATAACCGTTACACCGGTATACAGTCTGTCATTCGGTTCCAGTTCATATATAATATCCTGGTCATATATACCTATACGGACATTTGATATCTGACTGCGAAGCTGAGAAACAGTCATATTAAGATTTGGATAAACTCCGTAAATAAATGCGCCGTCTTCATCGTCATTAATTTTAAGGAAGGCTGTTGGCAGGAAGGAGATAAGACCGGGTTCATCGAGAACAGCTCTGACATTGACATCCGCCACAACATAGTCAAATTTAGCATCCCACTTGATAAACGCATAGCCCGGAACTACGGGATCGGGCGGAGCTATAGCTTTACCGCCTTTTTTGACTGCCGCCATCCAGTAATGTTGACCGTTAACGGTAAAGTTAACAGCATAAATTACAGCATCGGAACCATCATCAACAGAGAAAACCGGGTGACAATCGCCCTGAGCCCAAATAGTCTCTGTACCATTAGCATTCAATCTGTAGGCGGTTGCGCCGTTTACAATTTCATAGCTATTCTGTACATCACCCATAAAACAATCAGCAGTAATCGCTGTATTTTCAAGGTAATAGCAAAGCTGAGTATCAAAAGAACCGTCATACGCACCGCATATTGAGCCGATAAATTCACTGCCCGATACAATACCTGCATTATACACAGAATAAATATCACCAAAAGTAGAGCCCGAAATACCGCCGACATAGGTTTTGCCGGTAACATCGCCAATATTGGCACAGTAAGTTATATTGCCGAAATTTCTACCTGCAACGCCGCCGACTTCGTCTGAAGTCTGTATGCCAACATCACCGCTGTTATAGCATTTGCTGATAACAGCACCGTCAATGTTACCGACTATACCGCCAACAGCAAGCTGACCGACAACCAACGCAGAGTTAGCACAGCTATAAACTTCAGAATCATTAAAGCCGACAATGCCGCCAACTCCTGAATTACCTGTTATACTGCCACCAGAAACATTACAGTTGTATACAGATGTAGCTTTGCTGTTACCTGCAACACCGCCGACATTATTATTACCGCTAACAGTAATATTTTCAAGATTAATTGCTTCGATAAACGAATCAGCTGTATATCCGAAAAATCCGATATTATCTTCACCAATGATATTGATATTCTTTATCGTATGATTATCACCGGAAAAGTATCCGCTGAAAGGTTTGACAACAGTACCGATTGGCACAAAATTATCTGACAAATCAGAAGCATTGATTGTTATATCAGCTGTAATAAGATAGTTTGCAATATTGTAATCGGCTTCATTATTAATAAAAGCCGACACTAAATGCAAATCACGTTCGTTTTCTATTATATATGTCCCTTCTGTCTCACCTTGTTTGAGTTCAAGCTTAAAAGCAGGATACTCACTGTTGGCAAATACAGGACAATATCCGTTATGACCCCAGAAATCACTTGAATTCTCCCGGTTCATAACACCCGAAAGATAACCGGAATAAAACCAACCGTAAGGAACAGCTGTACCGTAAGCCGATGCACCATACTGCTTACAGTAATAAACATCTGAAAGATTATTAATATCTGCCAAAGTACATATTGCATCTGCCGACGAACCTGTAACCTTGCCGAACGAATGAGCCTGTTTTACAGTAAGCGACGGAGAAACAGCAACTATACCGCCGGCAATCAAAGAACCGGTAACATCGGCATAATTATAAAAATAAGTCATATTAAGACTGCCGCTGCCGAGTATACCGCCGGAAGTTACACCACTGACATTGCCGCAGTTGCTGACTTGTGTACCGCTTATATTACCATTGCCGAGTATACCACCTGAAAAACCGCTTGATTTAACGTCACCACTGTTTGAAGAGCGGATAACATTAACAGACTCTGCTGACGAATAGCCGATAATACCACCGGCACAGTCATAAGCATTTACCTTACCACTGTTTTTAACATTTGCTAAAGTAATTCGTCCGGATACAAGACCGGCAATACCACCGGCATTGTATCCGCCTATCGCCTCGGAAGACGATGAAGAACGATATTGTTTTACATTCACTCTGCCGTCAAAAAAGCAAGACGAAATATTAGCAGAGCTCTCACCTGCTATACCGCCGACATTTTCAACGCCGACAAGCACAGCCGAAGATGAGCAGCCGCTGATAACACCGTCACACTTACCGACTATACCGCCGATTTTTCCGTAGCCTTCAAAATAAGAGCGTGTCACATTAAGATCAGTTATTGACGCTGTATCGGTTATTACGCCGAAAACACCCAGTTCCGAAGCATTAGCCGCCATAGCATCACGCTTGATATAGAAACCTGAGAGAGTATGTCCGTCACCGTCGAACTTACCTTCATAAAACTTTATAAAATTGTCAGAATTATTGTAATCATAACCACCGATAGGCACCCAGATTTCTGCATCGTTGTAGAATGAAACCTCACCACCTACAAACGCATACTTACCGTCGTTCATTTCTATATCAGCAGTAAGTCTGCCGTTTATATCGGTATTGCCGAAAAGCACTTCATCCCTGAACCATATAAGCTGCTCAAGATTTGAAATAAGATAATATCCGTCAGCATCACGTGACGTCTCGTAATGGGCGTAGATACTTGTATGATCAACAATACCCGATGAAAAGTCAAACGGATTACCGTTTTTATCACTCCAGCCGACAAACGTCATACCCTCGGGTGCAGTTGGGTCAGTCGGAACAGAAGCAGTAAAGCCATGGTCAATAGTCTGAGTTGAAATTACAGAGCCGTCAACATTGCGGAAAGTAACTTCGTAATTATCTCTTACAAGACCTGTTATTTCTACAGTCTGATCTTCTGTGATATTGCTTATTGTATAAATTATGCCGTATTTTGCCCTGAGCTCTTCACCGTTTGCCGTAACGGTAAGATCAGAATTCATATATATATCTGCAAGTTCAATTGAAAAAGCAAAATTTCCGCCGTATTCGACCTCGGTTGAATACTCGGGAAGAGGATATATTGTATAAGCTTCACTCTCCGGAAGATTGACGGTATAGGTATTTACCGACATATCTCCGACAGTAATTACAATATTTTCAGTAACGTTATCGACAGTATATTTTCCGCCTCTGAGAACAACTCGGGCTTTGTTTGCCCAGACAAGAATCTCAGACTGAGTGTAAGCAGGATCAACCTCAATATTGAACGAATAATCCTCACCGTAATAAACAAAATTACGTCCGTTTTCAGGTATTATTTTAAAATAATCAGATTCGGGCAAAGTGATATAAAACCTGCTGATTACTTCGCCAGTAAACATATAGAAATCAGAAGATTTTTCCGATTCGGCACCCGTAAGGAATTTCTCACCGTCACCCAATGGCTGTACGGTAAAATAATACTTGCCGTAGGTTGTGAAATGGCCGCCGAAATTACAGCTCAGAGCATCAGTTACGGTAAAAGTCTTTTTCAGTTCGTAACCGACATCATTGAAATGATATAACCTTACTTCATAACCAGTTGCATTAGCAACCTGACTCCATCTCGCTACCGGGTTGGTTGTGCCTGCTTCATCGATAACAGTATCGTCCCAGTAAAGCTCTCTCGGAGGATTAAGCATAGGCTGACCGTTAAATGTTGCACGGAAATACTTCTGATCGGTATATTCCTTAATCGGTGAGCCGGGTGAATTCTTACCGCCGCCGACCGAGCCGTTTGCACTCCACTCGACATAGGCACCCTCACCGTAAAGAGCAAACGCCTTTGACTGTGACTTGACTTCGACGTCGGTATTACCGCCGCTGATATATACGTTACCCTTTGAAGAATATAGACCGTCACTGCCGTTAAGACGCACTCTGCCCGAAGTAATATTCAGGTCACCGAATGTATACATACACCTGGTTGAGGTATGTATATTCACGTTACCTGTAGTATCAATATTGATACCTTTTATAGCCATAATACCTGCAAGACCGTCGATATTAAGCGACGAACTTTCAGTAACTGAAACCATATAGTCGGTATTAAGTGCATATGTATTGTCACAAATTAGCGTAAGTGAGCCGTCACCGATAAATTTGACGTTACCGATAATTATCATAGCACTTTTGGAAGATGCGTAGATATAGCTGTTACCCTTGAGTTCAACAGTAAGATTGCCGCTGTAAGGATAGACAAACAGCTCTGATTTCGGCTCATAGCTTGTACCGAAGTTTTCGAGAGTAAGCTTATCTTCGGAAGCATCGTAATGCCAATGTGTAAGTGCAAGTGCGCCAAGGTCGGTATACTCTTTATTATAAGTAATGCCGTCGATTACCATACGCATAATACCTGCCGCCTTAACATCAGGCATAGTAGTAACCATGCACGCTACAGCAAGAAAAGCACACATAAATACAAAAAGTATTCTTTTCAAAGCTTTCACGCAACGCACCTCCTAAACATAAATTAAGCTATTATAATAATACTACATTTATATAAAAATAGCAATAGAAAAGATAATCATTAATATTTGTGCAAAATGAGCATAAAACCGCTTGAGCACGTCTGAAGAAGCTATTGTCAAGATTCATTAATTTTGTTATACTGACAACATATTGAGTCAATAGGAGTTTATCTTCAATGAAACAAATAAGAAACATCGGTATTTTTGCCCATGTAGATGCGGGAAAAACAACTCTTTCAGAGCAGATATTATCTCACGCAGGAGCTATAAGATCGGTAGGCAGTGTTGACTCCGGTACAGCTCACACAGACAATCTGCCTGTTGAGCGAAGAAGAGGCATATCCGTAAAAGCCACTTGTGTTTCA
>JAZSEX010000115.1:0-47439 GCA_045531935.1 Acutalibacteraceae bacterium
ACATGTCACCGCTTCCGACGTAAGCGTGGGTAAACCAACCGTTTTCAACAGCACCTTCTCTTGCTCTGTCATCAAATCTTAGGGCATTGTTGCCGGGATTCACGATGATATTATTGGTTATGACATTATCTCTGCCACCACCGACGTGAATTGAGTTACTCGGAATATTGATGAGAAGGTTACCGTAAATCTTCTGACCTGAAACTGCATCATCAAGATAAATTCCGTCGGGACCGTGATTTTCCGAACCTACATTATAGATACAGTTATATCTTACAATGTTGCCGTACCATACCCAGCTTCTGCCTGAATAAATCGCACCTGCGTCGTCCGAAAGAATGCATACGTCGTGTATAAGATTATACTCAATAATGTGATTGTTGCCTTTGTAAGTAATGGCTTCGTGAGGAGAGTTTGCCATTTCGTTGTGAGAACAGATGTTTCCTACGCCTTCAAGTGTAACGGCAGGCTGATAGGTCTGGTAAATTTCCGACCAATCGTGGATATAATTGTTATCCGCTTTGCTGTTGCCGGGGGTGAGAGTTTCTGTATCACCGCCGGTGATAATGATTCCGCCCTTACCTGTACGGGTGATTTCGTTGTTGTATGCAAGGTTGTTGCTTCCGTTCATAACAAGAGCATTGCCTGCAACGTTTTTGATAAGACAATTCTGAACAGTATTGTTGTTGCCTGTTATAACCACACCGTCACTTCGTGTTCCTTTTACGGTCAATCCGTCAAAGCTGATGTAATCAGCCTCGGTATTTATTACGGGATTGAGTGAGAGTGAAAGAATTATTTCTGCGTTATCCTTGTTTTCGGGTTCCCACATAAAGAGGAGTCCTTTTTCTCTGTCGAGATACCATTCTCCGGGTGCAGAAAGCTCTTCAAGGACGTTGAAGAAATAGTACGGTGCATCGGTCTTTGTTCCGTAAAGGCTGACGAATCTCGGGGAAAGCTCACAGGTGTCTTTGTCAAAACTTCCTATAGGCGTAGATGCATCAGCCCAATCATATTTCCAGTAGCCGAACATCCATACGTCATCAAGGTTTTCCCAGCCTGAAATTCTCTTTGCAAGTTCAGGATTAACTTTATAAATATCCGGTTCAGGATTGCGGATTTCATACCAGTCCTTAACCTCTGTAAGTGCACCGTCGGATTCTTTGCCCAGTCCTGTTTTTACAACCTCTTCGGTGTAGAGGTATTCGTTGTCGGGATATCTTGCAACGGTTTGTCTTATGTCATCCACAAAAAGCTCGCAATAAAGAGACCCTGTATAATCACCGTCATAGTTATCTGCCGTATGATAAGAGCCTATTGCGTAAATTTTACCCCAATCGTCACTTGTGAGCGAATACGGTGCTTTTGTCAGGTCAATAACCATAACGTTTTCCTGAGCATCTGCAGAAAGCCTTTGAGCAATTTCAGGATAACTTTTTGCATTTTTAAAATCAGCGGTATCAAGCGTTATACCGCCGTTGATAATAACCTCGCCGTTGTATGAGCAGTATGTAACGGGGCATTCCTCTGTGCCTGAATCCTCTTTGGTAAAGTTAAGAGAGGATACACGGTATTCACCTGATTCTATGCAAACGGTGATTGATTTTTTACCTGATTTATCTGTGTTCCTTACAGCTTCAGCAGCTCTCTCTATTGTCAGAAACGGAGCGTCTTTTGTGCCGCTGTTTTCATCATTGCCTTTTGTGCTTACGTAAAAATCACCGATAATCATTTTATCATCATTCTTTTCTTTTGATACTGTTGTTATAACAGGTGAGGGCGCGTTGTAATCTTCATAAAGCAAAACATAGATATGCGATTTGATGTACGAATGACTTCCGAATAAAAATCCGATGACAACAAGTACGGAGAGAATCACTTTTAAAACCTTTTTATTGAATATACTGCACACACAAATCAGAGCCATAACAGCTGTGATAATGAATGTGAGATACACGGGAATAACCAGAGCCGTCAGCTCAAGGTCACCGCTGCCTATTAAAGCATTTATCAGAAACATAAGTCCGATAAGAACAACAGCAAACACTAAAGCTGTCACTACTGCATTCAATACGGTTTTCTTTTTACCGGCTTTTTTTCTCAGCGGTATCGAAAGCAGTGCTCCGCCAAGGCAGACAACAAAGCCGAGAATAAACTGCAGCGGTGTGTATTCAAAACAGAGATACTGCATATGGAAATAGTACAAACCAACTATCGAAAAAGCTGTACCCATAATAAGGCATACTGTCTCTGCTATTTTGGTTTTCAGGGTCTTCTCCATAAAAATAAATCCTCCGGAAATCTGATTTATTAAGATAATTATAGCACAACGCAATATTTCTTTTCAACCGCAAGTGAGAAAAATATCCCTGCGTTTCTTATTGCATCCGAGAGGATTTTGGTGTTGTATTTTTCTTTTTGTTATATTATAATCGAAATAAAGGTGGTGCTTTTATGCAGAAAAAACCGAATGTTTTATTTATAATAACCGATGACCAACGGTTTGATACCATAAATGCCTTGGGAAACAGCGAGATAATCACACCCAATCTTGACAGGCTTGCACAGCGCGGCACGTCTTTTGTCCGCGCTCATATTGCAGGCGGCACCTGCGGTGCTGTCTGTATGCCGAGCCGTGCAATGGTGCTCTCGGGTCGCAATCCGTTTCATCTTGAGGAGCTCGGCGGCAATATTCCGCCCGAGCATAAAACTCTTGCCGAAACCTTTAAGAATAACGGATACGAAACTATAGGCCTCGGTAAATGGCATAACGGCTGTCCTGCCTATGCACGAAGCTTTACTCAGGGTGCAAAAATCTTCTTCGGCGGAATGTGGGATCATTGGAATGTTCCTACCTGTCGTTATGACCCTACGGGTGAATATGACAATGTAATCAACTTTGTTGTAGATTTTTACAGCGATAATCATCCGCAGCCGCAGCACTGTGACGAGTTTGATCCCGGTAAACACTCGAGTAGGTTGCTTACGGATGCGGCAATTAATTTGCTCAATGAAAATGCCGGCAAAGATAAGCCGTTTTTTATGTATCTGGCGTATCTTGCACCTCACGATCCCCGTACAATGCCTGACAGCTTCCGTGAGATGTATGACCCCGAAAAAATCACGTTGCCGCCTAATTTCCAACAGATTATCGATACTAACTATCCGCTTATGGTGCACCGTGATGAGCATCTGGCGGCATATCCACGTGAAGAGAAAGAGATTAAGCGTCATATTGCCGAGTATTTTGCGATGATAACACATCTTGACTATGAAATCGGCAGATTGCTTGATACCCTGCATCAGTCGGGTGAAGAGGATAACACAATTATCGTCTTTACGGGTGATAACGGTCTTGCCGTTGGCCAGCACGGCTGGCTTGGTAAAGAAGATATTTACGAGCATGGTGTGCGTGTGCCGCTTATTATGGCAGGCCCCGGTATTGCCGAGAATGCAAGAAACGATGCTTATGTTTATCTTTACGATATTTTCCCGACACTCTGTGAAAAAACAGGTTTGGAAATTCCGTCATCTGTCGACGGCAAAAGCTTTGCACAGCTGCTTGACGGTAACCACGGTGATATGTTCCGTGATGAATTGTATCTTATTTTTGATAAGTTTGTCCGTGGCATAAAAGACGAGAATTATAAGCTTATTGAGTACCGCAACGGTGACAGCGAGGAAGATAAGTGGACTTTCCTTTATGATATAAAAAATGACCCGTGGGAAACTCGTAACCTTGCCGGTTGCGAAGAATATAAAGATAAAGTCAATGAAATGAGAGAGAAGATTCTTAAACACCGTGATGATTGGGAAGAACAGACACACCCTTGGGGCGTGGATTTCTGGCAAAGATTTTAGTAGTCGCTTAAACAAAAACTCCGTTTACCGAGAAATCGGCAAGCGGAGTTTTTTAGTGAATAAATTTGCACTAAAGAATTAAAGATTATTGACACTGATTTATGCAGTAGTATAATAACATCGGTAAGGCAGGTGACAGAATTGAAAAAGAAGTATTCTATGCTTACGGACAGCCCTCTTAAAAGTATAATATTTTTTGCTTTGCCTATTATGGCATCGTCTTTGCTTCAGTACAATTACTCTCTTGTCGATAATATTATCGTCGGCAGATATGTAAGTGAAAGTGCCTTGGCGGCTGTCGGCTGTGTAGGTCCTATAAATTCTTTTATAATCGGTGCGGCGCTTGGTCTTACTACGGGTTTTACAATTCCCGTTGCTCACGCTTTCGGTGAAGGAGACACAAAAAAACTCAGCCATTATGCAGGTAACAGCATTGCGGCTGCTTTTATTATCGGCTGTGTGATTATGGTTGTGTCACACCTGATTTCACCCGTCTTGCTTACCCTTGTAGGCACTCCTGATGATATAAAAAATATAGCATCTTCTTATATAAATATTCTGTATTACGGTATTCCGATTCAGATGCTTTCAAATAATTTTACTGCAATTTCACGTGCTACGGGTGAGAGTAAAAAGCCGCTTTATTTCTTCTGTGTCAGTGTGGTTGTCAATTTTATTCTGGATTTGCTTTTTGTCAGATATCTTCACCTCGGTGTTGAGGGTGCCGCTGTTGCAACACTTATTTCTCACTGCGTTGCGTGCCTTCTTAACGGTATCTACGTGTTGCGTTTCAATAATAATGTTGAGCTTAAAAGAGGCGATTTTAAACCGAAAAAACGCACGGTTTTTCATCAGATAAAGCTCGGCATACCTGTTTCACTTCAGTTTACGGTTACTTCAGTAGGCTCTATGTGCCTTCAGAGCGTTGTCAATTCCTTTGGCACCAACGTAATTGCGGGCTTTACAGCAGCCGGCAGGGTAGAGGGCATCACCAATATTCCTATGTCGGGTCTCGGTGTTGCTACTCAGACATTTGTCGGTCAGAACTTCGGTGCAGGAAATTACGGCAGAATAAAAGACGGTGTCAGGAAGATATTTATTCTCGATCTGATTGTTTCTGTTGCGATGAGTTTTGTTCTCTATTTTGCCGCAGAGCCTATAATAATGCTATTCGGTGACAATATGACTGGCGAAATTATGGCGGCTGCCAAACGCTATATTTTCGCTATTGCACAGTGCTACAGCCTTGTTGCAATACTTTTCGTAATGCGTAACACTCTTCAGGGTATGGGCTTTACCTATGCTAATTCAGTTGCAGGCGTCGGTGAGCTTTTCGGCAGAATATCCGTTGCTTTTATCCTTACTCCTCTACTCGGCTTCGATGCAGTCTGCTACGCAGGTCCCGCCGCATGGCTTCTTGCCGATATCCCGCTGATAATCATATATTTCATCAAACAGCACCAGTTCAGAAAACTGAAATGATAAATTAAACGAAAGTGAGGCGACGTAAATGGGTGCAATGATAATTGGGCTGATTACCGGCAGTATAGCTTGGATTAGCCTTATTACTATGAATCTTATTTTAGCCACCGTAATATTTTTTGATGCCCGCCGTCATAAAATGAAGCCTGTTATCTGGGCTGTTATGGCATTGCTGTTCAGTTTTTATGCTGTGCCTGTCTATATAATTGTGAGAGTGAAAATCGCCCGTTTAAAATGCACCTCTTGCGGAGCAAAGACTGCGTACGGTAATAATTATTGTACGGTGTGCGGCTCTCCTCTTAAAAAGTTTGATGACGGAGCCGTTGCTAAAAAAGTCATTCTGGGTGTTATAATTGTTTTCGCGGGCATCAGTATCATCGGTGCACTTTATGTTGAAATTGTAAGCAGACTCAATCCTTGAAATCTTATACTAATCAACAAAACCTCCCTGTAAATGGTATCACCAGATACAAGGAGGTCTTTTTATTATTCAGTCAGCATTTTTTGGGCACTGCCTGCACTGATTTCGCCGAGCACTTCTTCGCTTATGCTTACCGAGTTGCCCGTATTGTTTATATTTATTTTTTCATTACAAATATATGCTCCGTCAAGCTTTTTCATCTTTTCTGTCAGGTGGCTTTCTGCAGCATTCAGCATCAGCTTAGTGTCATCATATTCTGTCCGATTCTCAGAATATGTTCGGTAAATTTTCTGCGTTATGCCGAGCGGCAATACGGTGTTGTTTATTACTATGTGGCTGTGTCGGGTGAAGGTCGGCTTTGTGCCGTCATCCTTGTACAGCGGTATGTTGAAGCACATAAAATGAATTGTTGTTTTTGTCTTTTCGTCTGTTACGGTCATTGTATCCGAAACACTGTCTGTGCTTGTCTCAAAGCTTAGGTCAGTGCGTATCAGGGCGTATGCTTCGGCGTGCCTGAATTTCACAGAACCGTCATTCAGCTCCACAAAGCCTCCTGCAAGTGCTTCGCCTGCCCTTATTGCTTCACCTTCACCGTGCAGCTTTGTGCCCTGGTATACTTCTATTGCGGCAATCTGTCCGTCAACCTTGCTTACAACGTCGCAGGGAAATTCTTTGTCGATGTTCTGAGCTTTATCTGCCGTTTCGGCAACTATCACCTCAATACACGAGCCCAGTACGTTGACAGACATATATGAAAGCTCAGGCAGTGAATGAATTGCGTGAAACCTCGCAGATGCCGCATCTACGTTTTTACGCAGTGTACCCGGTTTTATTCCGGATTCTGCGAGTACTGCCAGTATCTCCTCGTCGGTGATACGGTTGTTACCGCTTATGTTGATGCTCCATACCATTGTTGACATCAACGTAATAAAGCATATCCCGAATATCGCTCCGTATAACAGACCTGACCTGCGGCGGTGTCTGTTTATGAAGAAAGGCAGACCGTGGCGTGACGTTATTTTTGTCAGCATTCCCGAGCGTGTTGCACAGCTCTTGATTTTACGGTAGTGAGCGGCTTTTGTGCAGGCGGTCAGACAGTTTCCGTCAACGTTCAGCTCCCACAGTATAATCCCTTTTTTACTGCACAGATTTAAAAATCTTTCGCCGAATCCGCCTTCAGCTTTAAAATAGACGTATCCGTAAAAAAGGCTGAGTAATCTTGAAAATATAATATTTCACCCTCCCTGGCTGAATTCGATGCTCAGGAATTTTCCGTTTATTACCGTTCGTTCATCGTCAAAGTTCTGCATCCCGAGCGAGTCGCCGCAGAAGCTTGCACAGCAGTTTCCGAGGTTAAGCGTTATTTTTTCGCTGCTGTATTCAATAATTCCTTTGCAACCGTCTATATCGGCTTCTTCGTTGCCTGTCAGGTTTATCTGAGCGTAGCCGTTGAATGCGGCTTTTGGCAGTCCCGTATTCTGTATCAGCTGTGATTTCAGCTTTTCTTTTTTCAAAGGATAATCACCCCGAGGTAATATATACGTCAGCTTTTAAGTAAATATGTTCTGGGGTGATTCTGTGTGAAAAAATTCAAAGGGCTTTCCTTTCTTTCGGTTTTGCTTGCCGTAGGTCTCGGTGTGATGATTCTCAGGTTTCCGCAGTCTGCACTTGACGGTGTCCGCTACGGAATTGACCTGAGCCTTAACGTTGCCGTACCTTCTCTTTTTCCTTTTCTTGCCGTCAGTGTCTTTGTTTCAGGCTTTGCCGTGCCGGATAAACTGCAGGGTGTGTTGTCTGCAGTAATGCGGTTTTTGTTCCGTCTGCCGGGTGAGGCGGTTTATGCTGTTGTTTTCGGACTCGTTGGCGGATATCCCGTAGGCTGTGCTGTTGCTTCAGGACTTTATGAGCAGGGTAAAGTCACCCGTGAGCAGGCTCAACGTATGACTCTTTTCTGCATCAATTCAGGCCCTGCGTTTGCTGTTACAGCCGTCGGCTCTGTAATGCTTGGCGACAGCAGAGCAGGTGTGCTGATTTTTGCTTCGCTTTGTGTTTCTTCCGTGTTAATAGGTATCGCTCTACGTTTTGTTTCACCTGTACCTCAGGTGAATGAAAATAAGGATAATCCGCGCATCCCTCTCTCTTGCCGTTTTGTTGAGTCTGCAGAAAAAGCATCACTCTCCGTCTTCAGAATCTGTGCCTGGATTACGCTGTTTTCCTGCTTCTTTTCACTCTTGAAAGAACTTGGGCTTAATGATAATATTATGTCTGTAATACGCTGTGTGTTTGAGGTTACGGGCGGTTGCCGCTCTGCTGCAGAGTACGGTAATATCTATACCGTTGCGGCTACTCTCGGCTGGTCAGGTCTGTGTGTTGTGTGTCAGGTGCTCGGCGATGTCCGTAAGGTCGGCACACCTCTGCCGCTGTTTCTTGCTTTCCGTGCTGTCCATGCCGCGCTTGCCGCAGTTGTGTGCCGTGTTTTGCTCACGCTTTTTCCGGTCAGCGTGTCAACTTTTGTCACTCTTGCATCCGATACTGATGTCGGGTTATTTTCTGCTTCAGCACCTGCAGCTGTAGCTTTGCTTGGCCTTTGTACAGTTTTTGTAGTTGACCTTGATAGAAATAAAAAAATGTGTTAATATATACTTTCGGAGGCGAGGTATAGTGAAAAAGAAACTTCTCAATCTCAAATCAATAGATAAAATCTGTGCTAACTGTGCACACGGCAAGCATGCTCCGGGCGAAGAAAGTGTGCTTTGCGAAAAACGCGGCGTTATGCTCAATACGTCATCCTGCCGTAAATTCAAATATGACCCTCTCAACCGTACTCCTGCGCGTCCTGTTTCTCTCGGTGAGTATTCACCCGAGGAGTTTGTGCTGTGAGAGTACTTGTTGCATCCGATTCATTCAAGGGCTCACTTTCCGCACTTGAAGTGTGCGGTATTGTGAAGCGTGCTCTAGTATCAGCTGTGCCCGATATCGAGGTTGACTGTATACCTTTTGCCGACGGTGGTGAGGGCACTGCAGACAGCTTTGTGTTTGCGTGCGGTGCAAGCTTAAATGAGGCGGAGGTTACTGCTCCCGATTTCACACGGGTTAAAGCACGCTATGCCGTTATGGGCAATACTGCCGTTATCGAAACCGCACAGGCGAGCGGACTTCCGCTTGTAAAGGGTCAGAATGACCCTGTGCTTGCTACATCATACGGCTCGGGTGAATTGATACTTGACGCTCTTGATAAAGGCTGTAAGCACATAATTCTCGGTATCGGCGGCAGTGCAACAAATGACGGCGGTATAGGCTGCCTTACTGCTCTGGGTGTGCGTTTCCTCGATGAAAACGGTGCTCAGGTCGAGCCTAACGGCCTGGGTATGTCAAAGGTTAAATCGGTCGATGTTTCGGGCATCGACAGCCGTGTTGCTCAGTGTGAATTTACCGTGCTCTGCGATGTCGAAAATCCTCTTTACGGCAATAACGGTGCGGCTTATGTCTATGCACCGCAGAAGGGTGCAGATGCGGATAAGGTTACTTTTCTCGACTCAGCACTTCGCAATTATGAGCTCGCAGTCAAAAACAGTGTCAGCGTTGATTTTGCCGCTGATAAAGGCTCAGGTGCGGCAGGCGGTATGGGCTACGGCTTTCGCGTTTTCCTCGGTGCAACTCTCAGAAGCGGTGCAAAAACAGTGCTCGATATCTGCGGCTTTGACGAGCGTGCGGCAAGGGCTGATGTTATAATTACCGGTGAGGGCAGATTTGACAGCCAGAGCCTTATGGGTAAAGTGCCGTGCGAGGTTATCGGCAGGGCAGGGGATAAGCCTGTGCTTGTGCTCTGCGGCTTAAGTCTGCTTGAAAAAGCAGAGGGTGTAACTGCAATTTTTGAGTCGAATCCGCTTCATCTGCCGTTTGAGCAGGTGCTTCCAACCTGTAAAGAGTCGCTTTATACTGCGGTTTCGGGCGATGTTGCAGATTTTTTGAAAAAATTTGAAAAAAAGTATTGACAAGTCTGTTTTCTTTTGTTATTATATCAAAGCACTCTGCGAGACAGACTTGCAGATAACAGTTGGTGTTTATGACATTGAGGGTCCACCCGTTCCCATTCCGAACACGGTAGTTAAGCTCAATCGTGCCGAAAATACTTGGTGGGTCACCGCCCGGGAAGATAGGTCGTTGCCAACACCAATAAAAACAGCCACCCAGTAGGGTGGCTTCTTTTTTTGCGTTTGCTAAAAAATTAATCCCGTTCACTCATAGAAAAGGTGAACGGGATTTTTTTAGTTCTGCTCTGTGTATTTTTCTGCCTGAAGTTTGAACATATAGGCGTATTTGCCGTCAAGCTCCATCAGCTCGTCGTGGCTTCCGCTTTCGATTATCCTACCGTTTTCGAGCATAAATATTCTGTCTGCGTGACGTGTGGTTGAAAGACGGTGAGATATGAATATTACCGTCCTGTCCTCACAGTTGCGGCTGATTGCCTGGTTGAGTTCGTATTCTGATACAGGGTCGAGGTTTGCCGAAGGCTCGTCGAGTATGATGTACGGGCACTGTTTGTAGAATACTCTTGCGATTGCCAGCTTCTGCTGTTCACCGCCGGACAGCATAAGACCTTCGTCGTCAAATTCCCTGAGTAGTATGGTGTCTGTACCGTTGGGTAAGGGTTTGGTGAATCCTGCAAGCTTCAGTGCATTGAGCACACGCTCGGAATCGTAGTCTTTTTCAAGTGCTACGTTTTCGCCAACTGTTGCGCCGAAAATGCAGAAATCCTGAAATACTGCGGCAAAGCGTGCTCTGTGCGAGTCAACGGTTTCTTCGCGTATGTCTCTTCCGCCTATTTCTATTGAGCCGCCTTTTATATCGTAAAGACGAAGTAACAGATTTGTAAGAGTTGTCTTACCTGCACCGTTGTAGCCTACAAGTGCAATCTTTTCACCCGGCATAATTTCAAACGAAACGTCATTTATGCAGTCTTTGCTGCCGCCTTCGTATGCAAAGGTAACGTTTTTAACCGAAATCTTTTCAGGCTTGCCGCATTCAGCAACGTGCTTTCCGTCTTTGATCTTTGACTTTTCACCGAGGAAATCACGGCATTTTTCAATCATCTGCGATCTTTCGGTAAAATTACGCAGGCTGTAAACTGTCAGGTAAAGCACGGCACTGCCTATCTGTACTGCACCGTTGAATGTTGCAACAAAGTCACCTGCCGACATATTGCCGGTAACAATGGTTTGGTAGCCGATGTACAGGCTGAGTATGAGCATAAAGCCTACAACCTGCACCGTAAACTCCTGTGCAAAAAACAGCCAGTCAAGCTTTTTGACGTATCTTCGTTGGGTGTCTATAACGTCGTCGGCACTTTCGGTGAATCTTTTGCGAAGCAGGGGATAGACACCGCTTGTGCGGATTTCACCTGCATAGTCAGGCAGGTAAAACACACGTGCGAAGTAGTCGGCTCTGCGGTGCTTTTCGGTTGTTGCTTCGCGTCTTTTTGTCTGCAGACTTCCCGTGTACTTGCCTACAGGTATAAAAAGTACAACCGAAACAAGCACTATCACAAGGCAAATCGGGTCAATAGTGAGCATAATTGCCGCAACGGCAGCAAAAGCTATAATCTGTTCTATGTAACCTCTTACAAGGTTGAGTATTGAACGAAGGTTGTCGGATGTGTTCTCTATTGAAAGAATAAAGTCGCTGTAGTATCCGGGGTCATCATATCGTGCAAGGTCAAGCTCAGCCGCCTTTTTGTAGAACATCGACTGTATACCAAGCTCGAGCTTTTCACGTTCTCTGTGGGCAAACAGCTCGTAGAACAGGTTGGTGAAGATTTCGCAGACAATTATTATGCCCAGCATTGAAACTATAGCGAGTATTATTTTCTTCGGCTCTCCGCCTTTCTGCACCTCGTCAATAACGTATTTCAGACCAATGACGGAAATTAACTTGCTGGGCAATGCTCCCATTATCTGCTCTGCGATTTCACCTATTACAAGTCCGGGTGAAATTCTGAACATAACACGCAGCATATAAAACACGTTGGAAACCGTGTTGTGCTTTGTTTTGATTTTTTTCTTCATCTTCAGCTCACACTCCTTTCCTCATCCTTGTAGCTTGAGGCCTGAAGGGTGAACATTTCATAGTAGTTACCGCCTGATGACATCAGCTCTTCGTGAGTGCCGCTTTCGGTAACCTTGCCGCCTTCAAATACGTATATCCTGTCAGAAAGTACGGCACTTGAAAGTCTGTGTGATATGTATATAACTGTTTTTTCCTTTGTTGCATCTATAAGGCTTTCGTACATTCTGTACTCGGCAATCGGGTCAAGTGCAGATGACGGCTCGTCAAGTAACGCTAAATCAAACTGCTTTGCAAACATTCTTGCCGCACACAGCTTCTGCTGCTCACCGCCCGAAAGTCCTATGCCTTTTTCATCAAACTCACGTGTGAAAACAGTCTGCTCTTTTTCGGGCATATTCATAACGCGCTCGTATACACCTGCCGCTTTTAACGAATCGGTTACAAGCGCATTGTCTGCTTTACTCTCTTCTTCACGGCAAAGTACGTTTTCGCTGACCGTAAGTGCAAATACCTTGTAATCCTGAAATACGGTTGCAAGCTTTTCACGAATCGAATCAATGTTATATTCTCTTATATCTGTGCCGTTGTAGAGTATGGTGCCGCTGTCGGGGTCGTAAAATCTGAGCAGCAACTTTACAAAAGTTGTCTTGCCTGCACCGTTGTGACCTACAACTGCTACTGTTTCACCCTTGTCAATTTTAAGGCTGACACCGTTGAGTGATGGTCTTCTGGCACCGGGGTATGTGAAGTGCACGTCACGAAATTCGAGACTTTCGAATTCTTCTGCAATTTTGTCACCGCCGGTAACCTTTGATTCATACTCCATAAATTCCTTGAGGTTGCCGAAGTAAGCTGCCTCTTTGCGTATGTATGAAACAGACTTGCTAAGGTCGTTAAGTACGTCCTTGAGGTTGCTCATCGCTGTCATAATAACGGAGAAATCGGAGACAGCAAGATTCTTTTTTACAACAAATCGGTATGTTGCATAGGTGTAGGTTGAGGCAACGGGTATAGCTCTGCCGAAAAGACCGGCAATAAGCTCGAGTACAGCCATTTTTACACCGTATTTTTTGATTATTGCTCTGTTGTTTTCAACCGCTGTCTCAAAACGGTTGTACATAACGTTGAATATGCCGGATGTTCTTATGTCTTTGGCAAAGTCTTTAAGGAAAACAGTACGCTTTACGTATTCTTTTGAACGCTTGTGCGTGGTCATTTCCTTGTCTTTCTTTACTTCAACCTTGCCCTTGATTGACTCGGCTATTACAACTGCAACCGCAACAAGCAGTATCAGCAGTATCTTCGGGTCAATCGATACAACGTAGCCAACAAGGAAAATACCCGTAAGACCGCTTGCAATCATACAGGCAAAATTATATGCGAATTCGGTGGAATGTTCGTTGGTGATAATTTCTGTCGCACGCTTGTACTTGTCATAAAACTCGGGGTTTTCAAAGCAAGCCATATCAACCCTGACCGCTTTTTGGAATATACGGTTGTTGAGGTTTTTATAAAAGTGCTTTATCCTCGTGCAAACAAGGTAGTCTGTTATGCAGTCGGTTGCCTTTGCGAGCAGACCCGATGCCGCAAACATCAGCACGAGCAATACGTACTCTTTATAGCTGCCGCCGCCTTCTATCAGTGACAGTAAAAGCTTGAGAAACAGTATCTCCTGAATAAAGCGTGTGAAAAACCAGTGTGCAGTCTGCGTGAGGATAAATGATGTAAGCAGCAACGGTGCACACCTGTGTATTGTCTTGATAGCGTAAAAAGTGTTTTTGAGGTTTACAAAACGCTCTTTGTGCTCTTTCGTTGTTTTATTCTTCAAATTAAACCTCCTGACATATGGAGCTGTTGTTTTGTTTAATAAAAATCACCCGAAAAACCAAGGTGTTCTCCGGGTGATGAAAATGCAGATTGCCTTCAGCGTACAGAAGCGGACACAATTACCCGAAATTTATTGTTTGAAAAAGTGTTGATCATCATTATGTCCGTCTCTCTTTTTAATCTTACGCGAAAATTAAAGTATCACACTTTAGCAACGCTTGTCAAGGCATTTTAATGTTATATTACAATATAAAACGAAAATGTCATCCCGTTAGCCAAGGATGACATTTTTCGAAAATTCCTAATTCTTAATTGGTTACGGCTGTACCGTAATCGGCTTGTCTTCACTTTCGTGCTCGACGAGTATGAAGTTGTTACGCTTTGCGTATGCCCATCTCATATCAAACAGCTTTACGGCATCCATCGGTATGTAGAGCTGATTCTTTCTCTCTGCGTTACGGTAAACAGCATTTTCAAGCTCAACCGTACCCCTGTCGGTCTCAACTATCTTGCTGTCCTGTGTGAATTTAGCCCAGTGACCGTAGCCCTCAAGATAAACCTGGTTTTCGGTTTTCTCAACACGTCCGCCGAAATATGTGAAAAGTACGCTAAGGCAACCGTACCATACGTCGTCCTTGTTTTCGCAGGTTGTCTGATACTGACAAAGACCGAGGTCAGCACCCTTGTACATCATACGTGTGCGGTTAAAGTAAGGGGCAAGAGCACGAGGTTCAATAACGTCGTTTTCCTTATCAATGGTGCAGCGGTCTGCAATTCTGCCGTCCTCAAGTGAAGCGGTGATTGTCAGCTTCTTGCCGTCAACCTCTGCGATTGCAACCATCGAGGTTCTGTCTTCCATCGGGTAGAATGCTGTGTGCCATACTTTGCTGAGTGAGCGTGTGCCGGGCGGGTTGTGGTTGGAGTTGCCGAGCACGTAGTTTATCATACCCTTTGAAGGCTCTTCAAACAGCTCTTCGTTCTTTCTCGGGAAGCTTCTGCCGAAGCTGTGCTCGTGACCGGAGAAGAGCAGGTCGAGCATTTCCATGCTCTCTGTCATAACAGGGTAGCAGTCGTAGTTCTGGCAGTCACTGCCTGTATAGCATACGGGGAAGTGGTATGTGCCGATTTTCCAGTCAGCTGTACATTTCTCAAGGTCAGCCTTAAGCCACTCGTTTACATCCTCGGGTCCGTTTACGCCGAGTACCGTAAAGTGAACGTTGCCGTAGTCAAATGCGTAGTTTTCTGTCTTCCAACCCTCGGGTCCGTTGTAGGGGTAACTGCCCTTGAGTTGTGTGCAGAAAAACTCTGCAGGCTCGGAGTAGTATCTGCCGACACTGTTTCTGTAATCCTTGAAGCCTCTTGTGTCGTGGTTACCCTCGGTAAACATAACGGGGATGTATTCCGCAATACCTTCCCATCCGAGGAATGCACCGTTCCACTGCTGCTCGTGCTGACCGCAGTCGGTGTTGTCACCTGCAGTGAGTATGAAAGCAGTGTCGGGATGCTCCTTGAGATAACGCTTGATGAGTGAATTGAAGTATGAGTAATCGGGCTCATCAAACGGCTCGCCCTTCTGCTGATCTGATACGCAAAGGAACTTGAATTTTGTCAGACCTTCGGGCTGAGTTGTGAAAAAATATTCTTTACTGCGGTTGGTGTCATTGCCGCAGGTGTAGTAGTATTTTGTGCCGGGCTTGAGTCCCTCGAGATGACCCCAGAACATATTGCTGATATCAATATCGCTCTCAAAAACCTCTGTTTCGGCTTCGGTGCGCATTACTGTGTCACTGCCGTCTTCGCGGTAGAGTACGTAGCCGTTGGTGACGTCTGTGCTTGTACGCCAGGTTACAGCCATTGTGGTTTTTGCATCGTCATAAATGCTTATCATTATATGGTCAGGCTGAGGTGTTGAACCTCTTACAGGTTTTGTTCTTTCCATAATTAATTCTCCTTCTGAAAAAATCACTGCTCAAAGTATATCACGCAAAAATTGTTTTTTCAATCGGTTTGATGCCGGTCGAAGGATTTTG
The DNA here is from genome assembly GCA_045531935.1 of Acutalibacteraceae bacterium. Taxonomy (GTDB): domain Bacteria; phylum Bacillota; class Clostridia; order Oscillospirales; family Acutalibacteraceae; genus UBA8612. Next base: position 15,688 of record JAZSEX010000115.1, read on the forward strand.
TTGAATTTCCATAAAATTACAGCTCAACTTCAAACAAATTGCCCGTTGTTTTTATTTGTAAAAGCTCTATAATTAATATAAAAATAATGAACGGAGTATAGTGATGACAGAAACAATCGGCCAGATTATCGGCTTTGTCGCAATGGCGGTTATTGTGTTTTCATATCAGCAGAAATCACATAAAAATATTCTTACCTTTCAGATGGTGTCAGGTCTGCTTTTTACTCTGCACTTTTTCCTGATAGGTGCTTATACGGGCTGCGTGTCTAATCTTATCGGCGCTTTCCGTTCTCTGATTTATGCTAACCGAGGTAAAAATAAATTTACCGATTTTAAGCTCTGGCCTGTGATTTTCAGCGTTGTTTTCACTGTTTCGGGTATTATGACGTGGGATAATATCTTTTCCGTTTTCCCGATTGTTGCAATGGTTGCATCCTCCGTTGTTCTGTGGATTGATTCACCGAAAATAAACCGTGCCTTTTCAATTCCTACCTCTGCCTGTTGGCTTATTTACAATATTCCTACCCGCTCGTTTGCAGGTATTGCTACAGAAGTTTTTGTCCTTTCGTCAATCGTTGTAGGTATGATTCGTCTGGACAGAAAGAAAAAATGAAAGCCCTATTGTTAAAATAACCAACAAAACATTATAATATTTTACATTCCAAAACACAGAAAAGTGTTGATTTTAAAAAACCATTTTATATAATTAAAGTGTAGTTTAATGTCGCTTTTGTCAGTGACAGAAAGGATTATATTATGGATAAAAAACTCAGAGTAGGTATTATCGGTTGCGGCGGTATCGCCAACGGCAAGCATATGCCATCTATTGCTAAAATCAAAGAGGCCGAAATGGTGGCTTTCTGTGATATCGTTGTAGAAAGAGCACAGGCTGCTGCCGAAAAATACGGCATCGAGGGTGCAAAGGTGTATGAGGATTATAAGGAGCTTCTCAAGGATGAGAGCATCGATGTAGTCCACGTCTGCACTCCCAACCGCTCACACAGCTTTATTACTGTCGATTCGCTTGAGGCAGGCAAGCACGTTATGTGCGAGAAGCCTATGGCTAAAACATATGCAGACGCTAAGCTGATGCTCGAAGCTGCACAGCGTACCGGCAAGAAGCTTACAATCGGCTATCAGCAGCGTTGGAGAGACGATTCCATCTATCTCAAAGAAGCTTGCGATAACGGCGACCTCGGCGAGATTTATTATGCAAAGGCTATTGCTCTCCGTCGCCGTGCAGTTCCTACATGGGGCGTTTTCCTCAACGAGTATGAGCAGGGCGGCGGTCCCCTTATCGATATCGGTACTCACGCTCTCGACCTCACTCTCTATATGATGAATAACTATAAGCCCAAGATGGTTGTAGGTACTACATTCAAGAAACTCGGTCAGCAAAAGCGTGCCGCAAACTCATGGGGCGATTGGGACCCTGAGAAGTTTACGGTTGAAGATTCAGCTTTCGGCTTTATAGTTATGGAAAACGGTGCAACGATCACACTTGAGTCTTCATGGGCACTCAATGTTGCCGACCCGAGAGAGGCTGTATGTATGCTCTGCGGCGATAAAGCAGGTGCCGATTTCAACGGCCCCGACGAAAGCCTTCAGTTCAACTACGTCAAGTACGGCAGACAGGTTATAGAAACCCCCAGCTTCGATGCAGGCGGCGTAGCCTTCTACGAGGGTGACCGTCATCCCGACCCGAAGGATGTTGAGTGCCGTTTGTGGTACGATGCAATTCTTAACGATACAGAGGTTAAGACAAAGCCCGAGCAGGCAATAGTAGTCACTCAGATTCTTGAGGCTATCTACGAGTCTGCAAAGACAGGTGCACCCGTATACATAAATAACGACTGATTATAAGGAGATATAAATTATGAAAATAGCAGTTCAGCTTTACAGCGTACGTGACTGTATTAACAGTGCGGACGATTTTATGAAAGCTCTTGAAGAAGTCAAGGCTATGGGCTACGAAGGTGTTGAGTTTGCAGGCTATCACGGTGTCGATGCCGCAACTATCCGTGCAAAGCTCGATGAGCTCGGTCTTGTTCCCGTAGGCACTCATATGGGTATCGACGATTACCTTCCCGAAAACATCGAAAAAACAGTAGAGTATAATAAAGTTCTCGGTTGTCTTCACTGCGGTGTGGGCGGTGCGGCACACGATACTGTTGAGGAGTGTGAGTATGCTGCAAAGGCTCTTGCATACGGTGCAGAAAAGCTCGGCGTGCCTACATATTATCACAACCATACTGAGGAGTTTACTCCCCTTGAAAACGGCAAAATCGGTATGCAGATTTTTGCTGAGCATACTTATCTTGAGGTCGATACATACTGGAGCCACTGTGCAGGTATAGATAACTACAGCTACATTATGGAAAATAAGGACAGAATCTGCCTCCTCCACGTCAAGGACGGTCTCAACCGCAAGCCTCTTTCACTCGGTGACGGCGACTGTGATATCGCCAAGGTTGTAAAGGCTGCAAAGGATGCAGGCATAGAGTGGCTCATAGTCGAGAATGACGATCCCGTACCGAACGGTCTTGAGGATGTAAAACGCAGTATCGCTTATCTTAAAACACTTGTCGGCTGAGAGGAGAAATAAAAATGAAAATAGGTGTTATAACTAACCTTCTCGGTAATCTTCCTTTTGAAGAGGCTCTTCAGTACTTCGTATCAAAGGGTATCGAAATGGTCGAAATCGGTTGCGGCGGCTATCCCGGCACACAGCATGCCGATCCCGACGTGCTTCTTAACGATGATGCAAAGCTTGAGGAGTTCAAAGCTCTTGTCAAAAAGTACAACGTTGAAATCAGTGCACTCAGCTGCCACGCAAACCCTGTTCACCCCGATAAGGCTGTTGCAAAAGAGTTTGACGAGGCTATGCGTAAGGCTGTTCTTCTCGCAGAGAAGCTCGGCGTTCATCAGATCAATACTTTCTCCGGTTGCCCCGGTGACAGTGAGAACGCAAAATATCCCAACTGGGTAACCTGTCCGTGGCCCAATGAGTTCGGTGAAATGCTCGAGTGGCAGTGGAACGAAGTTCTCATTCCTTACTGGAAAGAGTTCGTCAGCTTTGCAAAGGCTCACGGTGTTGACAAGATTGCGCTTGAAATGCATCCCGGCTTCTGCGTTTACAATCCCGAAACTCTGCTCAAGCTCCGTGCCGCTGTCGGTCCCGAGATCGGTGCAAACTTCGATCCGAGCCACCTTATCTGGCAGGGTATTGAGCCTGTTGCGGCTATCCGTGCTCTCGAGGGTGCTATTTTCCACTTCCACGCAAAGGATACAAAGGTTGATAAGTACAACACTGCTGTCAACGGTGTGCTTGATACAAAGCCCTACGGTGACGAAATTCACCGCTCATGGGTATTCCGCTCTGTCGGCTACGGCAACGATGAAACCTACTGGAAGGATATTATTTCCAATCTCCGTATGGTTGGCTACGACTATGCTATCAGCATTGAGCACGAGGATTCACTTATGAGCCAGAATGAGGGCTTCTCTAAGGCAATCGATATGCTCAAGCGTGCTGTTATCCGCGAAGAGCCCTGCACTATGTGGTGGGTTTGAGCATCGTAGGTGCTCAGCGATATAAATTCCGCAAGGAATTTATATCATATCGCAGTTGAGATTTATCTCAACTATATCGCAAGCGAATGTCAATGAGATTATATCGTATTTGCTGTTGGCAAATATTTAGTATTAAGAAGGTAATGGTTATGGGTAAAAAAATAGGTTATGCCGTTATAGGTTACGGCGGTATGGGTCACTTCCACGGCAGACGCTGTCAGAGTATTGATATGCTAGACTTTATCGGCTTTTACGATATCGACCCCGAAGTACAGAAGAAAGGTGCCGAGGAGGGTGCACACAGCTTCGCAAGCCGTGCAGAGCTCCTTGCAGATGACAGAATAGACCTTGTCACTGTTGCAACACCAAATGATGTTCACAAGGAAATTGTAATTGATGCACTTCGTGCAGGAAAAAACGTTATTTGCGAAAAGCCTGTTACTATGTCAAGTGAAGACCTCGAAGAGATGATTGCCGTTGCAAACGAAACAGGTAAGATGTTCACTGTTCATCAGAACAGACGTTGGGACGGTGACTATCAGCGTATCAAGAAGATTTATGAGTCTAACACTCTGGGTAAAATCCACTGCTTTGAGCACCGTGTCCACGGCTCACGCGGTATACCCAGCGGCTGGCGAAGTGAAAAAGCTCACGGCGGCGGTATGGTGCTCGACTGGGGCGTTCATCTGCTCGACCAGATGCTGACTCTTATGGCAGATAAAAAAATGCTCTCCGTCTATGCCGAGTGTACTCATATCACTAACTTTGACTGTGACGACGGCTTCAAGGCTATAATTAAATTTGAAGGTGATGTCAGCTGGCAGATTGAGGTGCTTACGAATAATTTCATCGAAATGCCTCTGTGGTATGTATGCGGTGAAAACGGTACTGCAATAATCCGCGACTGGAAAGGTAACGGTGAAATCGTAATGGTTTCCGATTGGGAAAACCGTGACTCCGTACCGGTTAAAGCAGGTGTCGGTCTTACAAAAACAATGGCACCGAGAGATAAAGATACAATAGAGCATTATCCGCTTCCCGACGGAATTGATGAATGGGATGCCTACTATCTCGATATCTGCGATGCACTGTTAAACGGTAAAGCTCCGAATGTTACCCATGACCAGCAGCGTAAGCTTATAAAGCTTATCGAGGCGATTTTTGAATCCGCTGAAAAGAATGAAGTAATAAAATTCTGATAAAAGTAAAAAGTACAGCAGAAAGAAATCTTCTGCTGTACTTTTTTATTTTTCAGTTATTTTATCTGCAAGTGTCGACATATCCTCAGGCAGGGAAGCAGTGAAAATCATTTTTTCTCCTGTTACGGGATGATGCATTTCAAGCTTTGCACAGTGCAGGGCATGTCTGCTTATTTTATCTGTGCTTCCGCCGTACATCTCGTCACCTGCAAGCGGTGTGCCCTGAGAAGCAAAATGTACCCTTATCTGATGTGTGCGGCCTGTTTCAAGCGTGATTTCCATAGTCGTCAATCCGTCACCGTACCCGAGTGCTGTCCAGTGTGTTACGGCTTCTTCACCGCCTTCACCTACGGCACGCAGGGTTTTCATCGGGTCGGGTCTTATTATCGGTGCATCAATCGTGCCTTTACCCTCGTATTTACCCTCAACTATTGCAATGTAGGTTTTATCGTAACTGCCGTTGAGTTTTGATGCCGCCATTTTATGCAGTGCACATACAACAAGCCCCGATGTGCCCTTGTCAAGTCTGCCCGCAACACGGAATACAGCATCCTTGCCTTTTTGTGTCAGGTAGTAAGCTACAGCGTTTGCAAGCGTATCACCCTGATGATTGTGGGAAGGGTGCATTGCAAGACCTGCAGGCTTGTTGATGACAAGTATGTCCTCGTCTTCATATATTACCTCAAACTCCGCAGGCTGCGGCTCAGCCGTGCTTTTATCCTGAGGCAGGTTGAGTGTCAGTATTGCACCTGCACGCAGTCGGTCGATAGTGCGTACGGGCTCACCGTCGAGCAGCATCGAGCCGCGTATCTGTTTGAGAGAACGTACCATACGGTATGATAACCCTATGCCGCCTCGCAGGTAGTTATTCACTTTTTCACCGTCAAATTCTTCAGGTACGGTGTATGTAAGTGTCCTGTTCAAATATTATCACCGGAAAAATTTTAACATATAATATAGTTTATGTAAAGCAAATTAGAAATACGGAATCAGAAATATTTAATTCATAATTCCGGATTCCTAATTCACAATTAAATTATGATGCTCTGTTCATAGCTGCAAGCGGGTCTGTTATTACGCCGTTTACCGTAATTTCAAGGTGAAGGTGAGGTTTGTCGGCTTGTTCAACAGGTATAATACCGAGTTGACCGAGTGTGCCGCCCTTCTTGACAGTGTCACCTTTTTTCACTGTTGTGCCGCTTTTGAATCCGCAGTATTTAGCCGTCATCGTGTTACCGTGATCAATTTCAATTACAAGTCCCCACATAGGGTCGTCGTAAACGTCTGTAACCTTGCCTGACTGTATTGCGTATACATTATCCATTTCCTTGCCCGTGAAATCAATTCCGTTGTGTACACGCCAGTCGCCCATTGTTTTGGAGCTTACCATTTCTCCGTTTGAGTAGTCTTTTAGTATATCCGTACCCATAGGCAGTGCAAACGAGCCGGTAAAAGGCAGATTGTCGGGTTTTGTTGTGGTTTCCTGTGTTACGGTTTCTTCTTCTGTATGGGGAATGGTTACCTTTGTTGCAGGTACGTCTGCTTCAATCTTGCCGCCCTGATTGTCCCAGTCTATTGAAGTTTCGTGCTCTTTGACGGCATTCATATTTTTTCTGATGAAAGAATATGTGGCGATGCCTGATGCTGCAACGCATAAGGCGACTGCTGTGTAAATACCTGTTTTCAGCAGAGAAAATCTGTTTGTTCTGTTGAATTTAATATCCATAATTTTATCCCTCCGCACCTATTTTTGTCAGTGAAAAGGGTGTTTATACAGCAAAAAGTGAAAAAACGTCCGATGTAAAATCGGACGTTTATTCAAAATTTGAGGGGGTAAAAAAGCACTTTCTGTGAAAAAACAATGCGGCTTTGTTATTTCAAGTGCACCTTTATAATATCAATATGCTGTGTGATTGATATGAATAATATGTTAAAACATCTTGTTTTTCTGATGACATTAAAAATTTTTTCAAAAAATACAAACAAATGTTTGCTTTTTTAAAAATACTGTGATATAATCAAATCAAACATATGTTCTATATGTCTGATACTGTCTGAATTTAACCGGGAGGTTAGCTTTATGTTAAATGATACCCAGCGAAAAATATATGAGTTTCTGCTCGAACGTTTGCAGGACGGTGTGCCGCCTTCAGTTCGTGAAATAGGTGCGTACGTAGGTCTCAAATCAACTTCATCCGTTCAGGCTTGTCTTGATGCACTTGAGCGTGAGGGCTTTATTTCACGTGACCCTATGCTTAAGCGTTCCATCCGTATCGTAGGTCAGGAGGATACTGCAAATATAAAGCAGGTGCCGATTCTCGGTACAGTTACCGCAGGTGCACCTATTCTTGCTGTTGAGCAGGTTGAAGGTTATCTGCCCTATACCGGATATGCCGCTAAGGATAAGTCGCTTTTTGCTCTTCGTGTCAAGGGTGAAAGTATGCTCAATGCAGGTATTTTCGACGGTGACCTTGTTGTTGTTGAGCGTACACCTGTTGCACGCAACGGCGAAATAGTTGTTGCCCTTGTTGAGGATGAGGCTACAGTCAAGACTTTTTATAAAGAAAACGGTCATTTCAGACTTCAGCCGGAAAACGATGCTTACGAACCGATTATTGTTGATGAGGCGGTAATTCTCGGCAAAGTTGTAGCTCTGCACCGTTATTATTGATTTTTTCAACAAATACCTACCTGAAATGTTGTAAATATTTTATAGCTTTATTTTCAAGTTTGTATTGATATTTTGCTTTGTGCTTGTTATAATTAACTCTAATAACTATAAATAAGTGGGGAGAGATAATTATGATGAGCCGCGAACAAAAATTCTGCAAAGAGGGCCTTACATTTGACGACGTTCTGCTTATACCTGCAGAGTCTGATGTTTTGCCCAAGGATGTTGATGTTTCCACTCAGCTTACTAAAAACATTAAACTCAATATGCCCATTATGACCGCCGCTATGGACACCGTTACGGAGTCCCGTATGGCTATTGCCATTGCGCGTGAAGGCGGTATGGGTGTTATCCATAAGAATATGCCTATCGAGGCTCAGGTTGAAGAAGTTGACAAGGTAAAGCGTTCCGAAAACGGCGTTATTTCCAATCCCTTCTTCCTTTCTCCTGAACATATGGTGCACGATGCACTCGACCTCATGGAGCGTTATCGCATTTCCGGTGTTCCGATTTGTCAGGACGGCAAGCTTGTCGGTATCCTTACAAACCGTGACCTTCGCTTCATGACTGACTTCAACGTTAAAATCGGTGCTGTTATGACAAGCGAAAACCTTGTTACATCTCACATCGGTACAACACTTTCCGAAGCTCAGGACATTCTTATGAAGCATAAGATTGAAAAGCTTCCTCTTGTTGACGAGGCAGGTAATCTCAAAGGTCTTATCACAATCAAGGATATTGAAAAGGCTGTTCAGTACCCCAACTCTGCAAGAGATGCAAGCGGCAGACTTCTTTGCGCAGCTGCTATCGGTGCAACAAGCGACGTTCTTGACAGAGCAAGCGCTCTTGTTGCTGCAGGTGCAGACGCACTTATTCTTGACTCTGCACACGGCCACAGCAAGAACATCCTTAACTCAATTTCAAAGGTTAAGGCTGCATTCCCCGATATTTCTCTTATTGCAGGTAACATCGCAACTGCAGAGGGTACAAAGGCTATTATCGATGCAGGTGCAGACTGTGTCAAGGTCGGTATCGGCCCCGGCTCTATCTGTACAACACGTGTTATTGCAGGTATCGGTGTTCCGCAGATTACAGCAATATTTGATGCAGCAGATGAAGCTGCAAAGCACGGTATCAACGTCATTGGTGACGGCGGTATCAAGTACTCCGGTGAAATCGTAAAGGCTCTTGCTGCAGGTGCAAGCTGTATTATGGTCGGTTCACTTGTTGCAGGCTGTGAGGAGTCTCCCGGTGCTACAGAAATTTACCAGGGCAGACAGTTCAAGGTTTACCGCGGTATGGGCTCACTCGGTGCAATGGCTAACGGCAGTAAAGACCGTTACTTCCAGGAAGACAACCGCAAGCTTGTTCCCGAAGGTGTTGAGGGCCGTGTTCCTTACAAGGGAGTACTTGCTGATACAATCTTCCAGCTTCTCGGCGGTCTCCGCTCAGGTATGGGCTACTGCGGCTGTCACACAATCAAGGAGCTTCAGGACAAGGCTCAGTTTGTCCGCATAACAGGTGCAGGTCTTATCGAGAGCCATCCGCACGACGTATTTATCACAAAGGAAGCACCCAACTACTCGGGTGGTTGCTGATTTTTAGCTGATTATAAAAGAAAGGTCTGATAACGGGATGAACAGACTGCGTCTGATTCTGCTTATGGGTTTGTGCATATTTATCGCACTGCTCAGCATAGGCTATATCACAGTCGGTATGGACGACAATACGTCGGACGAGCCTGTTGTCACGACAGACGCTGAGGCTGATAAAAAGCCTGCAACAAACCCTTCGGGAAATGACGTTGCGGCTACAACGGCTTCAACTGAGCCGACGGAGGAAACAACGGTTGAAAAAACAACTGCTCCGAAGGAGGAGATTACCGTATCCGATTACGAGTACGCATACGCAGGCTTTAACCCCTCGGTTGCTGCTGTAAGCGAAGAAAACTGGAATCTTCTTCTTGTCAACAGAAATTATATTCTGCCCGACGGCTTTACAGTAAAAACAACTCCCGTCAAGGGCGGCGGTCAGTCACTTGATTACCGTGTGGCTGAGCATTACAACGATATGGTTACTGCCGCTGAGGCTGACGGTATTTCGCTCATTCCTGTTTCGGGTTACCGCTCTGTTGAGCGTCAGCGTACAAACTTTGAGCGAAAGATAAATTATTATAAGGGTCTCGGCTACTCTAAGGCAGAGGCAACACGCCTCGCTTCTCAGATTGTGCTTATGCCTTCAACAAGCGAGCACAACGCAGGCCTTGCGATGGACTTCGGTACAAACGGCAATTATACTCTTGATGAGAATTTTGCAAAGACCGATGCGTTCAGGTGGCTGAGCGAAAATGCGGCTGACTACGGTTTTATTCTCCGCTATCCCGAGGATGCGCAGGATATAACAATGGTCACCTATGAGCCGTGGCACTGGCGTTATGTCGGCACGAAAGTCGCAAAAGAAATAAAAGCTTCGGGTGTAACTCTTGAAGAATATTTAGGAATGGAATAAACCATGAAGAAAAAAACTCTTAATCCCATTCCCCGTATGCCTAAAAAGACTATCGGTCTGTGGTGGGCTTGCAGGGCGGCATTGCTGATATGGGGTATAAACGGTCTCTTCAGAGGCTATACATCTGAATTTCTGCAGGGTCTTTTTGCGATTGCGTTTACACATTTATGGGATCTGTTTCAGATTCTCGGCGGTAAGTCGTTTATCACGAGGCTTCCGTGGGAGTTTCAGACTCACCTTACACTGTTTATAACACTCGGTGTATGTATCGGCTCTACACTCAATAACCGTACTGATTTTACTTATTCTGATATAGTAACTCATTTCTTTGCCGGCTTTATTTCCGCAGGCTGGAGTGCAAGACTTCTTGTGATTATGCAGGAAAAGAAAAACATTCCGCTTGCTCCGTCGATTGCTGCTATGGCAGGTTTCGGAATGGGCGTTGCGATACTTGTCGGCTGGGAATTCTACGAGTTCACAATGGATAAGATATACGGCTTTAATCTGCAGGTGTCAAGTCCCTTCACAAACGAAGGCCTCATAGACACGATGTGGGATTTCATCCTCGGTGCAGGCGGTGCCCTTACAGGTATGTTCTGCTTTGCCTTTGCAGATGCAAAGAAGAGGAAGAAACAAGCTGAGAGCAAAAACTGAATTTTATCCGCTTAATGAAACTTTACGGTTGCGTTAAGCGGATTTTTTTATTAACTTCGGCATATGCTTTACTATTTGAATTGGAGTGAGCGTATGTTTTCGGTTCTTTGTATCAACAGTCAGCCAAGACGCAGATTCAGCAGGAAGTGTGCCGTAGAAGCACTGCTCAGCCCCGTGAAAGGTGCAGCACCGTATAAGGTGATAAACGTAACACCCGGCAAGAGGGGGATAGACTGGCGTACAGTCTGCCTTGCGGCAGGATGCAGCAGCGAAAGTATGCTGTTACCCGAATCGGTTGAAGTGCCGCTGAGTGTGCCGATAGCGAAATTTGAGCCTCAGGTGCTACCGCTTCTGATAGCTCTAAACACAGCGGTTTCGTTATGTGATGACGAGAATAAACATAAGCGCAGTATGGTTATACGTGACAGTAAAGCTGTACTTGCAGATTATCTGCCGAGAGCTGTGCCGTACGCCGCAAAGATAACCGTTGTAACAGATAGTCCCGAAATGTATATTGAATGTGCTGCGAAAATTATGGAAGAATACGGTGCTGTAATACAAATGTGCAGTCAGGTTGACCCGACAGTTGTATATGATGTTGCAGTAAGCGACGGAGAAAAAATCAATGCCGCTGTATGCGTAACAGCCGATGAGATAAAGAACAACGCTGATAAAATAGAGTTTCCTGATGAATACGTAAGAATGTGCCCGCCACAGATTGACGTTTTCGTTTTTATGTGTGCGTTGTTTGAATGCAACGGTGTTAAAAAATTAACGGATGTGAGATTATGAAATTTATTGTTCCCTCTTATTACAAAAATTTCAAGTGTATAGCATCTGCCTGCCGACACAGCTGCTGTGTCGGTTGGGAGATTGATATTGATGCTGACACATACAGCTATTACGGCACTATAGGAGGAGAGATTGGAGAGAGGCTGAAGAGTAACATAGCAGTTGAAGACGGTCAGCCGCATTTTATTCTTGATGAAAACGAACGCTGTCCTTTCCTTAATAAAAGCGGACTGTGCGATATAATAACACAGTGCGGAGAAGATTGCCTTTGCGATATATGTGCTGACCATCCGAGATTCCGCAACTTCTTTTCAGACCGTACGGAAATCGGCTTGGGACTTTGCTGTGAAGCGGCGGCAGAGCTGATAATAAACTATGACGAGCCGTTTGAGCTTGAATTGCTTGATGATGACGGATTTGACGACGAAACTGATGAAGAAGAAAAAGAGATACTCAAACTGAGAAATAATGCACTTGAAGTTGCTGTTGACAGCAGGTACAGCTTTGAAGAGAAAGTAAACAGAATCTTTAAGATTTTTGATATAAAAAAGGATTGTGGCACTACCGGAGTGTGGGCACAGAGACTTTCGGCACTTGAAAGACTTGACCCGAAGTGGGATAGATGTATTGAATTTATTGGCGGACGAAATGAATTTGAATCTTCGATAAAAGATGAAAAAGCGGCAGAGAATCTGCTTTGTTATTTTATCTACCGTCATCTTTCATCGGCTTGCGATATCGGGGATATGAGCAACCGAGCGGCTTTTGCTGTACTTAGCTGTAGAATTATTTTCACGCTTTCGCACTGTATGCCGATTGAAGAAGCGGCAAGAATGTATTCGAGCGAAATTGAATACTCAGATGAGAATTTAAATATAGTTTTAAATCTTTTATGTAATTGACAATAAATTAAGCGTGTAGTATCATATTTATCGGATTTTGTGAAAAAAGGGGGTGCCTTCACTTGTGAAAAAGCTTGATGAACAGAGTCTGAACAATGCAGGTAAAAAGCTCTATGAAAAAGCATGCGTTGCTACGGACAAGCTTGAAAAAAACAATCGGCTTAATCTGGCGCTGATTGCTGTTATATGTGTTGCAGCGTTCGGAATTATGCTGTTCTTTAATATGTCTACGCATTTTGCTGCGGATGATTATGCGTATAATTTTGTTTTTATCGATGATGGCACCAACGTAGCAGGCAATTTTTTGACGGGTGAGCGGCTCTCAAGCGTTGAAGATATAATACGCTCTATGCAGGCTCATTACAACACGATAAACGGCAGAGTTGTAATTCACTTTCTTGTACAGCTGATGATGCTCATCGGTAAGCCTGCGTTCAACGTAATCAATTCGCTAATGTTTACGGCACTTATAATGCTTATGTATCTTCACTGTAAGGGAAGAGCTAAGCAACACAACGCAACGCTCTTTGTTATGCTTGCGCTTGCGGTATGGAGCTTTGCACCGGGACTCGGTGTAACTGTTTTCTGGCTGGACGGCAGTATCAACTATATGTGGGGATCTGTGATTCGTCTGGCAGTGCTGTTGCCATTCCGTTTTTATTACGACACCGGTAAGTTCGGCAAGGCTGTACCGATGGAGGTAATTATGGCGGGTGCATCGTTTATTGCGGGAGCAACCAACGAAAACACATCGGCGGCATTTGTCGGGCTTTGTGTACTGTTTATGGTACTGTATAAGCTTAAAGGGCACAGGATTCCTATATGGGGAATTACTTCGATAATCAGTGCTGTATGCGGATATGCATTTATGGTTTTTGCTCCTGCGACATTCGGAAGAATGAACGATATGGGCGGTATACTGAAGCTCAAGTATATTGCGGTGCTGATCTGCAAATCGGTCGAGGTTTTTTGTCCGTATACGGCGGTATTTATCATTGTTGCTCTTGTGCTTTATTTTACAAGCAAAGATAAAACCGGGGTCAATATTATATTGCCTGCGTGTTATTTACTTGCGGCTTTTGCAGGCGATGCGATTATGCTGTTTTCACCTTATTTCCCGGAGCGTGCGTGGTTTGGCATTCATATAGCGGCAATCGTATCGGTCGGTATGCTGGTTTACCAGCTTAAGCTTACGGAGAGATTTGTAAAACAATGCGTCAGCGTAGTAGCTGTTTTCTGGGTGATATGGGGCTCGTACTCGGTGGCACGCACGATGCTTGATGCTTATATAGTTGATTCAAAGTTTGATGCAAGAGATGCTTATATTGAAGAGCAGAAAACTCAGGGTAACTTTGACCTGACAGTAAGGCTGATAATACCCGATGAGATACGCTCGCCTCATTACGGTGTTGCAGATCTGAATGATAATGCGGAGAGTCGCATTAATAGGGATATGGCCAAGTATTACGGTCTCAACACAATTGTGGCAGGAGAAAACAGAGAATATTAAAAAATCCGTTGTGCGTAGAAGTTACGCTCAACGGATTTTTGTTTATTTTAGATGAGATGTGTTGTTTGCTGTGCGAAGCAGCGGTGGCTCATTTTTCCTGAGAGCTACTACCGTAACGGCAGAGTTATCGATCTGAGAGTTGAAGCAGTTATCACCCTCGGCATTAAGCGCCGCTCTTACAAGGTAGCTGAAAAAAGTACCGTGAGTTGCGACTACGGCTGTTTCGCCGGCTGAGTAGGTGCAGGCAATAAAACTGACAAACCGTTTAGCTCTTGCTGTTTTCTGCTCTTCGGTTTCGGGTATGGGAAGCAATTCTTCAGTGCAGGGAATGCACAGCGGAAAATCGGCTGTAAGTTTGTCGGAGTCTGCACCGCATATTGTTGACCCTACTTCGAGCAGGTCAGCTGAAAGGAAGATATGCTTATTGAGCTTTTTTGCTGTAGGATAAATTGTCTGTACCGTACGGGTGAACGGACTTGCAAAAATCTTTGCGACGTCAACACCGTCAAACCAATAGTCGGCGAGAGCCTCTGCCTGTTTTAAACCATATTCGGTCAACGGAGTATCCTCTTCACTGTAGCCCGCGGGAGTAGGCAGGCCGATATTGCCGTAGGATTCACCGTGACGCACAAAGACAATCTGCACCGCCATATCATCACGGGGAGTAAGCTTATCCATATCAATCGAAATAGTAAACTCTTGTTTCGTACGGTCTTGTTGTGAAACCGTTGCCGCTGATAGGATTGCTCTCGTGGCTGCAGAGGATTGCCTTGCCCTTTGTAAGGTCGTAGCCTGCAGGAGCTGTGAACTTGACAGCCTTCTCTGTGAATGAGCAAATTACGAGCATTTTCTTGCCCTCGTATGTACGCTCATATACGTAGAGGTCCTTGCTGGACTTGTTGTACTCTTTGTATGCACCGTAGATTGCAATCGGGTTTTCCTTACGGAATTTGATGATTGCCTTGTAGTGGTTGTAGATTGAGTTGGGGTCAGCCATTTCAGCCTTTGCGTTGATGCCGTCCTTATAGTTGGGGTTGATAGCCATCCAGGGCTCGCCTGTGGTGAAGCCTGCATTTTCACTGTCGTCCCACTGTACGGGTGTACGTGCATTACCGCGGCTTGATGTCTTGAGGCGCTGCTTTGCTTTCTCCTCGGAGAAGCCGAGCATACGCAGAGTCTTGAAGTTGTTGATTGCGAATACGTCCTTATAATCCTCAACCTCGGGAAGGTGGATATTTACCATACCGATTTCCTGACCCTGATAGATGAATGGTGTACCGCACTGAAGCATATATGAGTTTGCTATTGACTTACCGCTTGCATTTCTGTATTTCTCAGAGCCGTAGCGGGAGATGATTCGGGGATGGTCGTGGTTTTCCATATAGAGGGCGTTCCATGCCTTGCCGTAAAGACCTTCCTGCCACTTGGAGAAGGCACCCTTGAGTCTCTTGAGGCTGAAGGGCATTGACATAAAGTCTGTGAAGAGACAGTCAGCTTCCATATGCTGGAAGTGGAACATCATATCAAGCTCCATACCGTCGCCCTCTTTGACGTACTTGAGAGCCTTCTTGGGGGTCATCATCGGAGCTTCACCGACTACGAAGCAATCGTACTCGTTGAGGACCTCGCGGAATTCCTTGAGATATTCGTGAATGTGCGGGCCGTCCATATAATGCTCCATACCGCAAGCCTGAGGAATGGGGAAGCCGTTGGGCAGACCCTCACGCTTTGATACGAAGGTGATAACGTCCTCACGGAAGCCGTCGATACCCATATCGAGCCAGAAACGCATAATGTCCTTAACTTCCTGACGGACTGCGGGGTTATCCATATTGAGGTCAGGCTGCTTCTTTGCGAAGAGGTGAAGGTAATACTGACCGTTTTCCTTGTTATATTCCCAAGCCTTGCCTTCGAAGAGTGAAGACCAGTTATTGGGGAGCTTTTTGCCCTTGCCGTCACGCCAGATGTAGTAATCGTGATACTTGCTGTTTTTGTCAATACCCTGCTTAAACCACTCGTGCTCGTCAGAAGAATGGTTGACAACAAGGTCCATAATTACCTTTATACCGCGCTTGTGAGCTTCATCGAGAACCTTTTTGAAAAGCTCGTTGTCGCCGTAATCGGGAGAGATATTTCTGTAATCTGAAATATCGTAGCCGTAGTCAGCGTTGGGTGAACAGTAGAGGGGGGAGAACCAGATGCAGGTGATGCCAAGGTCTTTGAGATAGTCGAGCTTTGAGAGCACGCCTTCAAGGTCGCCTATACCGTCGCCGTTGCCGTCGCAGAATGAACGCGGCCAGATCTGATAGCACACAGCCTCTTTGTACCAGTTAGTTTTTTCCATTTTATTTCAAGCTCCCTTCGAGTTTGATTGTTAAATTAAATTATATCAAACATATATAAATATATCAATAGTTTAAAGCAACAAATAAGGCTGCACATTGATTTCTTTGCGTGCTTTATGCTATAATATTTTAAAGAGGTGAGAGATATGTACAAGGTAAGCTTTAACGGTGAGATTTTACTCGCTGAATGCGGAGAAACTTTATCGTCTGTTCTGATGCGTTACGGCAAAGGCACAGTACATCCTTGCGGCGGCAGGGGAGTATGCGGAAAATGCAGGGTATACGTTAACGGAAATGAAGAGCTTTCCTGCAGATATAGAATTACCTCTGATATTGATGTTGAAACTTACGGTACAGATAAAAAAACTGAAGATGATTACGAAACAGCAGTTGACGGTGAATGCTGCTTTGTGCTTGACATCGGTACAACTACTCTCGCTCTCGCACTTGTGTCGATTGCTGAAAAAAGAATAATTAAAACGGTAACTTCGCTCAATCCTCAGCGTGTTTTCGGTGCAGATATTATATCAAGAATTGATTACTGTACTAAAAATTCGGCAGAAAAGCTGCAGAAAGTGCTGATAGATGAGATTAATAATATGACAGCAAAGTTTAAAGACTGTAAAGTTGATAAACTTTACGTATCTGCAAATACGACGATGCTTCATATTCTTTTCGGTGAAGACTGCTCTTCGCTTGGAGTTGCACCGTATGAGCCTGTTTTTCTTGAGGGAAGATGCGTTGATGCACAGACAATCGGTATAGCAGGAGTAAGTACTGTTGAGACCTTGCCGTGTGTGGCTTCGTTTGTCGGAGCAGATATAGTGGCAGGTATGAATCTTGTCGGTATGCCGTCTGAAGGCAAATACAGTTTGCTTATTGACCTTGGTACAAATGCAGAAATAGTGCTGATGAATAAAAACGGCTCTGTATCAACGTCTGCAGCTGCAGGCCCTTGCTTTGAAGGTGCTTGTATTACGTGCGGTATGGGTGCTGTGAGCGGTGCGATATGTGCATATTCTGACGGTAAGGCAACTACTGTTGACGGTGCAGAAGCTATCGGAATATGCGGTACGGGTCTTATTGATGCGGTGGCTTATATGCTCGATAAAGGAATAATTGACAGCTCGGGATATATGGAATGTGAACAGATTGAGCTTGCAGAGGGTGTATATATTACTCAGGCGGATATCAGACAGTATCAGCTTGCAAAGTCTGCAGTTTACTCTGCGGTTATGGCTCTTGTAAAGTACTGCACCATTACACCGGATGACATAGAGAGAGTATATATTTCGGGTGGATTTTCATCAGGAATATGTATTGACAGTGCTATTAAGACCGGATTATTGCCTGGTGAGTTTAAAAACAAGTGCGTTGCACTGGATAATTCAAGTCTTTTGGGTACGGTTAAATATGCAACCGAAAAAAATGACCTTGAAGCAGTGACACAAAAAACAAAATACATTGACCTTTCGGCCGATGCATTCTTTTCGGATATGTTTATTGAGAATATGATATTTAAAATCGATTAGTTTTTATATTACAAATGTGTTCTAATACTTTATAAAGTGAAAGGTAAATTGCTATGAATAAGTTGACGGGAAAATGTACATATAATATTGTATCCAGTAGCGAAAACAAGATAATTGTTAATTTTACAAATAATTTTGCCATAATGGATATCAATAAAAAGAATACTTTTGATTTTGTATATCCTCAATTGAAAAATTGCAATAAATTAATTAGGTCAAATGATAATTCAAAAACAATTGTATTAGATACAAGAGGTCAGGGATACTTGTTTGATGAAATTGAACAAGTTGTAATTTGCAAAATATCTTTTGGGGAAGACTTTATAAGTCAATTCTTTACTGCTCACAAAAATGGTTGGTATTTTATTAATAATGAAAATGAAATCGAATGGTATGGTTATGACCAAAACACCATAATACCAACCGATATTTGCGGTAAGTACATAGCAATTTTTGATGACAAAGATAAAGACAAAGCGTTTTTTATATCGATTGATGATTATGGAGTTGAAGATAATGGATTTGGAAAGCTTCTTCCTATTGGATACTCATTAAGTGTAAAATGCTTTTCAAAAAATACAGAAAAGTTTGAAGATTGGAACCTTTCTTTGCCCAAAGGTTCCTTAAAGGATTTTCGATATGTTGCAAATCATCAATATTTTGTAGTTATGGAAGAAGAGAAAAAAACAGGAAGAGATTGTATTCACACAAGGGTTTATCTTTTGGATTTAGAAAACAAAACATTAAACTTTTTGTTTAATATTAATGATTTGAATGATTGGAATAACGATGGATATTTTGTAAATCTTGAAATTGAACCAGAATGCAAGAAAGCATATGTTTTATATTCAAAAAAGTTGATAGTTATTGATTTGAAAACCAATAAAATAATATCCACCGTACCGATTAATTTTGCTTCAGACTTAAAGATAATTTCCAATTATGTAGTAATTGCAACTTGGAATGGTGTTTTTACAATTCCATTGTCTGAACTTGATTAAATGAAGTAAAAAAGAGGAGTGCAAGCAACTTTACGCTAAGATATTATAAAAGTATACTTTGTCCGCAGGAGAGGTAACTCAACTGCGGCATATATTTTTTCATAAAATCATACTGTTCAACACCTGTGCAGTGGCAGGTGTAGTAGGATGTTTTATGTGATGCTAAAGTTAATGCATATTCTTTAAGCTTTTCATCAAGGGGAAGCTTTGAATAATGGAAGCCGCCTACAAGTGCATCGGGCTCAAACCATTCTGCAATATCCATAACACCTTTGTGTGAGCAACCGCTGATAAGCACACGTTTGCCGTTTTCGTTAATCAAGAGATACTGCTCGTGTTTGAAATCATCGGGCAGAAATTCACCGTTACACTTCATATTCAGACCGAAGCTGCCGAGATAATGATTGCGGATGTTGTTATTGCAGGAATAAAGGCTGAGTTCACTGTCAATTTCAAGAATATCATCGACAAAAATAACTCTTTTTTCATTTTGCAGAGTTTTGTCGAGACCTATATATTTCTCGGTGCCGTTATAATAGTCACTGAAAGCGTGACGGCTGATATATACCGGTGCGGTTTTGTTTATTTCGAGGAATTTTTTCAGACCTCCGCCGTGGTCATAGTGACCGTGAGAAAGTACGGCGATATCGACTTTGGTAAGGTCGATGCCGAGTTTTTCTGCGTTTTCTGAAAAGAGTGAGGTCTGACCCATATCAAAAAGTATGTTATGGTTATCGGTTTCGATATAAAGGCTCAAGCCGTGCTCTGCGCTAATGCGACTGCTGTGTGATATGTTTTCTGTTAATGCTGTTATTTTCATTACTGTTTATCTGCCTTTTCTTTATATTTGTTAAGTACTGTGTATTCACGAAGATAGAGACTCATATGGTCCTGTGGTTTGGTCGGGTAGGCTGAAAAAACTTCAACAGCTTTATCAATTTCGAGCCATACTGGCATTACGCCGTGGCTGATTTCGGTTTCAGTCAGGCTTTGTTCACATCTGCCTGTAATTTCGCACAGAAAATAGTTGCTGATATACAGCGTTTCAAAGCTGTATTCGTTTACTGTAATAAACGGTTTTATCGGCTTTACCGTGTATCCCGCTTCTTCACGAAGCTCACGTATACAGCAAGCTTCAAGTGTTTCGCCCGGCTCAACACCGCCGCCCGGCGACATATATACATCCTTGTTTTTTTCGTATGTAAGAAGCACTTTGCCGTCTTTTATTATAAGAGCACGGCTCGATTCGCGTACTTTTTCCGGCGGGTCTGTATAAACTTCCATATATTGATTTACTGTTTCGACTTTGCTCATATCGAATCTCCATTCATAACAGCATATAAATGTGACATACTAATTTCCAAAAGGAGGTATGATTTATGTGTGAATCAAGATTTTATCTTTGCCGTAAATGCGGCAATATTGTGGGGCTTATACACGGTGCAGGTGTGCCGATAATGTGTTGCGGTAGCGAGATGGAGCATCTGCAGGCTTCGACTGAAAACGAGGGCGGTGAAAAGCACAGCCCTGTTGTTCAGGTTACGGGTGACAGCGTAAAAGTAAAGGTAGGCAGTGTGCCGCACCCGATGGAGGATGAGCACAGCATAAACTGGGTGTATCTGCAGACTGACAGAGGAGGACAGCGCAAATGCCTTGAAAGCAGTGAGAAGCCTGAGGTTGAGTTTAAGCTGTGCGATGAGAAGCCGACAGCAGTATACAGCTACTGCAACAAACACGGGCTGTGGAAAACCGTACTGTAAAATTAGTGGGTTGCAACTGATTTTTGTCAGATGCAACCCTTATTTTTATCCGAGCAGAATATCAGAAACCAGCATTACACAGAAGCCTGCAAGCAATGCGTAGGTAGCACCGCGCTGACTGCCGTGAGCGTGAGTTTCGGGTATCATTTCATCACTTACAACATAAAGCATTGTACCACCTGCAAAGCTGAGTGCAAACGGGAGAATTGCAACGGAAACGCTGACAGCAAAGTAGCCTATAAGCGTACCGACAACCTCGACGAGACCTGTTATAAGTGTGCTGATAAATGTTTTCTTAGGGCTGACGCCTGCGGCAAGCATCGGGCCGATTATTACCATACCTTCGGGTATATTCTGAAGTGCGATACCGCCTGCGATAAGCAGAGCCTGAGCTGTATCGCCCGAGCCGAAGCCGACACCTGCGGCAATGCCTTCGGGCAGGTTGTGTATTGCTATTGCGGTGACAAAAAGCAGTACTTTACTTAAGTTTGCATTGTTGTGCTTTTCGGTATCGGGACCGACGAGCTTATGCAGGTGGGGCACGAGCTTATCAATAAGGTTAAGACAGAGCGCACCCGCAAAAATGCCTGCGACAGTGATGAGGATACCAAATTTTCCGCCGTATTCGATTGACGGAAGAATCAGACCGAGTACTGCTGCAGCAAGCATAACACCTGCGGCAAAGCTGAGGACAATATCGGAAAACTTATGAGAAATTTTTCTGAAAATGAAACCGATTACGGAGCCGATAAGCGTAGCACCGCCGACTCCGAGTGCGGTAAGTAAAACCATAGTCATAATTATTTCACCGATTCTGATTTAAATTTCGGGCTTGAAGCAAGGCATAAACTGTAATTTAAAAAGGTTTGCCTTATGCTTGCGGTCGATAAGCTCTTTCTTTGCTTCGTCGGCAATATAGCCCGTACGGATATAAACGTCAAGCTCGGCATAGGTGAAGCCGAGGTTTTCTTCGTCGGTTTTGCCGCAGAGACCGTCGATAGGAGTTTTGTCGACAAGCTCTCGGGGTAAACCTAATTCGTAGCCGATCTGCTTGGCTTCTGTTACGGTAATGAATGAAAGGGGAGAAAAGTCGCCAACGGAGTCGCCGTAGCGTGTAGAATAGCCTACCCAGTCCTCGGAAAGGTTGCAGGTGTTGGCAACACGTCCGTTACAGCTCTGTGAAACTGCATAGAGTGTGGACATTCTGATTCTCGGCGGCAGGTTAATTCTTGTCATATTACTTATTTCAAGCTCTTCGGGGAAGCTGTTGAGCACGGCATCGATAGCTGCCTTGACGTTGATTTCATAGTGCTTTATTCCAAGGTGGTTGACAAGCAGGTAAGCCATATCGATATCGTGCTGTACACCCTGGGGCATAAGCACGCCTATAACTCTGTCCTTACCGAGGGCTTCGACACAAAGAGCGGCAACGATTGAACTGTCCTTACCGCCTGATACGCCGACAACTGCGTTACAGCCTTTGCCGTTTTCTTCAAAGAAATTTCTTATCCACCGGACACATTCGTTTTTAACTTTTACTGCATCAAACATACGCCTATCACCTCATGAAAAATTATTTTTATATTATACCACGCACAGAGCTTCAAGTAAATATTTCTCATAAAAAAACAGAGGCAACTTCACGTTACCTCTGTTTTGGAATCATTTCATTTTTTCTCTTTCGAAACCATAGTTAACATTTACACTCTTTTTGAACAGCATATAGTCGTACTGCGGTTTCCACTGATCGCCGAGGGCGATTTTTTCAAAATCAGATTCACTCAGTGCTACGTTGATTTCGGTAAGGCCTTTGAGTTCTTTATCCTCTTTATAAACGTTATCCCAGAGTGCATGGTGACCGATATAGGTGACGCTTGAGGGAATGTACACGTAAGTCATAGCCTGGTTGTAGCTGAGTGCATCGGAGCCGATATACTCGAGACCTTCGGGAAGTGAAAGGTAAACCTCACTGAAGTTTTTAAAGGATTTGTAGGTTACATCAGTGATTTCAGTGTCTGATTTATAAGTATAGATGTTTTCAAGTGAGGGTGTGTTGCCCCACTGGTCCTTAGGCTCGTGAAGCTTGAAAACAGAGAGCGTTTCCATTCTTTTAAGACCTTCGGGCAGATAGATATCTCTGAGGTTTACATAGCTGAAGCAAAGCTCGCCGAGCGTTGTTACGGTAGAGGGTACGACATAAGTCTGGATATCAAGTCTGTACTGCTTGGTAACATCGTCGTGGTACATTTCTGCTTCGTAGCCGAATTTCTGCCTGAGATACTCATCGTGGTTACACGGATAGTTTATAAGCACGGTTTTATCCTTGTTGTAAAGCACGCCGTCGATATCGCAGTAGTAGGGGTTGTTTTCGTCAACCTCGATATTCTGCAGTGCCCAGCAGGAATAGAAGGCATTATTCTGAATAAGCTCAACGTCTGCACCGATATATATTGTTTTGATTTTATCGTCGCAGTTGAGAGCATATTCGCGGATTTCAGTAACCTTTTTGCTTTCATCCTTGGTGAATACGTATTCCTTGGTTATCTGGTCATAAGCTACTGAGGTTACATAGTCGACGTTAAGCTCGGTTATTTCACCTGTGTTGCTGAATTTTGTCAGACGGTATGTGCCGCTGCCGGTGTCTTCGTACTGATACGTATCTTTGTTCGCTATAGCAAGGATACTGAAGTAGCAGGAGAGACCGACGGCAATAACGATTGTGACGATAAAGATAATCTTCTTGAGAGTGAAAAATTTATATGGTTTATTGATATGCGGTGCGGCAAGGCCGGGCACCTGATAAGTCCATATTTCATCCTCGGGAATGTCGAGCTTTATTTCCGGTTCGTTTACGGGAGGCACAGGGATATCTTTTTTGTTTTTCTTACTCATTTTCTGTTGCCTCCTTCCTTAGCCTTTGTATCCGCCCGAAACCTTTTCGTTGGCTTCAGCGGCTTTCTTTTCGGTTACTTCAGCACGTCGTTTGAGAACTTCCATAACCATATTCTGCTTTTTGCTGTCATAATCCCAGAAGAAATAGGGGATTGTCATAAGCACAAAGCCTATGATATCGACGATAAGCGGAATTGCGATAATGTTTCTTCGGGTAGCATCGACAAAGAGGATTTCCCAGTTGCTGTTGAAACCGTAACGGAGAAGGAACAGCGGAATGAGCAGACCGATGAATGAAACTACCGGGCCTGTAAACCAACCGAATACGCCTGCAAAGCTCTCAAGTCTTTCACCCGAAATATACATCTGGTAGTCACCGATTCGTACGTCCATATCGTGACCTGCAGTTGTCGGTACGGTCTTTGTCATTTCCATAAAGAAAAGTACAACAACGCAGATTGTGCCACAGAGGGTGAGATTGTCACCGCAGAACCAGATTGCCGCAACTATTGCTGCGTTGCCGAGTGCTCTGGTCAGCTGATAGAAAATCATAATCTGTTTATATGAGAAACGCTTGAGGAAATATGGTGAGAAGAAATCGGGCGGAGTGCCTGCAAAAGAAATCAGCATAACGATGAGGCTGTAGGGCAGACCGCTCAGGCGGAACGTGTAGAAATAGAGAACGGTTACAAACGGCAGCATACCGTTGCCGAGTGCATCTATAAGACCGACTACGTTTTTGATAAGCAGGTATTTATTCTTGAGGACACCGAACATACCGTCCCAAAATTTGATCTGAACCTTTTTCTCAACGGGCGGCTGCGGTATTCTTTCTTTGATTCTGCCTGCGAAAATCATAGTCATTGCGGCAAGGATAATAAAAGTTATCGGAATTACGTAACGGTAGACGTTGATATCTGCCCACTCGTTACGGAGCATACCGATGAAGACCGGCATAATGATGCCGACGATGGTATTGAAAAAGTGAGATATCTTGACGGGGTAGCTTCGTACGTAAATACGCTCCTGCAGGTTGGGGCTGATGCTCTTTGTGCAGGTTTCCATATTGTTTGCAAAGCCGAATACGTTGTACGTAGCGAAAAGAAGGTTTGCAACCCATACACGTGTTGCAACGTCGGGGATGTTGTATACGGGCAGCCAGCCGATAAGTATGACCATTATACACTTGGGCACAACATCACAGTAAAGTGAATACTTGTATCTGCCGAATTTGGGAAGAAGCTTTTTGCGCCAGAATATGTTTCGTGCACCGACCCAACCTGTGTACAGGAAGTGGGTGCCGAAGGTTTTGAAGCACGCTGTAGCGTTCATACCTTCAAGGCTGTTCAGATAACGGATAAATCCGCTGCTCGGGTCGAACAGAGTGGAAAAGTCGAAAAGCAACGTTGATATACCGAACAGTATCATCGCAAAGTATACGCCGTAAAATTTCTTTTCCGTACGTCTGGGCAGGAAGCCGAGGTTGTCGCATACAAGCCACCACATAAGTGCTGATATGTAGCCGAGCGGCATATTGATAATGCCTATGATTGAGAAAGTAAGATACGGCAGTTTGTAGTGGTGCATAATGAGGTAACAGGCTGAGAAGAAGCCTATGTACTCGAGCACCTTTGAGCCTGCGTAGTTGCTGCCGACTGCAAGTACAACGTCTTTGTACTCTTTATACGGCACATACTTGCCTTCAGCAGGGGTGTTCCAGTGGGTTTTGATTTCCGTAAAGAACGTTTTGACCGTGTCGACTGACAAGGTCTTTTTCTTGTCGCTCATGGAATCCGCTCCTTGATTTATTGATAACAGACAGTATAACATATTATATAGTATATTTACAAGTAATAATATCAAGATTGTACATATTCTACGCTTGCAATAATCTCTCTTTGGTGAATTTGACTACAGATGTGGTGTTGAAAAGAGCTGACTCATCGGGAAAATGAGTCAGCTCTTTTATATGTTTTCTATGTGTTTTGAAAGTTCAAGCCAGTTATTTACAACCATATATTCGCCGATGTCGGGCTCGGTTATAAACTGAAGCGGCATATTCGATTTTGTATCAATAAGTACGGGAGTGAGCCCTGCGGACTTTGCACCGTAAACGTCGGGTGTGAAGCTGTCACCGCAATACCAGCAGTCGGAAGCTTTCAGCCCCGCGTAGGCTAATGCAGTATCGAAAATACTTCTGTCGGGTTTGGAGAGAAGTATATCGGAGCTTGTAAGGCAGAATTCCATATCTGAATCTGGAATCCAGTGTTTTACCGCAAGTGAAAGTGACTCTCCGCTCATAGCGTTATTACTGATAACTGCTGTACGTATTCCGAGTGAATTTAACGATGTAATTAACTCGGTTATGCCGGGAATCAAACGCCTTGACGGCGAATTGAATCTGTCGAAAATCTCTTCCTGCTCAAACATTGAGATACCAAATCGGAGCCCCGTATTCATTGTAATAAACTTAAGTGCACCCGAAAGAGGAAAATCGAGAATTGTACCGGAAGCTGATTTATGACCAGAGCCGATTTCGTCAGCGTAGCTGTCCCAAAGCTTTGTCATAGCAGCTGTATTTGTGGCATCGGGATTTAATGCGAGCTTTCTGAGTGCGTCAAAACCGTCGGTTGCTGAGAAGCTGTCACCCTTATAAAGCGTGCCGCCGACATCAAAAAGCACCATCTGCGGTCTGTTGCGGTAAGGCATTACTGTATCACCTGCCATGATTTATGTGTTTTGTTCCGCTGTTGTGTCCGCCTTTTCGGCAGAAGTAACGGCTGAAGAGTCCTGCGTGTTGACGTATGCTTTGAGAAGTCGGTAAGCTGCAGCTGTAAGGGGGACACCGATAAGCATACCGCCTATACCCATAACTCCGCCGCCGACTGTAACGGCTGCAAGCACCCAGATTCCCGGCAGACCGAGTGACTGACCGACTACCTTCGGGTAAATGAGGTTGCCTTCAATCTGCTGAAGTATAATTACAAATATTACGAATATAAGTGCTTTTATCGGTGAATCCATAAGTATAAGGAATGCACCGATACCTGCACCGATAAGTCCGCCGACGATAGGGATAAGTGCGGTAAAGCCCATAAGTGCACCTATCATAGGTGCATAGGGAATCCGCAGGATAAACATACCGAGCATACACAGCACACCGAGGATAACGGCTTCTGTACACTGACCGACTATAAAGTCGTGGAAACAGCCGCTGATTTCAGCCCATACATAAGTGAGCTTGTGTGCTTTCTGTTCAGGCACAAAGCGGTTTATAAGACGCTTGAACTGAGCGATTAGTTTGTCTTTTTCGGCAAGAAGATATATGGCGAAGATGATGCCGATTACAATATTTACAACACTTGTGAATACGGAGGAAACAGCTGTATATGCAATATCGAAAGCACCGCCGAGACCTGAGGTGACAGCTGAAATAATATCACCGATACGATCCTTCCAGTTGATATTAGAGAGAGAATTGATTATATCGTCAGGCACGATACCTATCTGTTCAAGCCTGGGGATGAGCTTTTCGATTGCGGGAGGTATCTCGTTGATGAGCATAACTATACATTTTACAAGCTGAGGTGCAATAAGACCGATTATGAGAGCAACTATGCCGATCAGGGTTATAAATGCACCGACCATACATATGGGACGTTTGGTTTTAGCTATTGCTTTTTTTGTAGATTTCGGAAAATAATGGCGCTCGTAAAAGCTCATAAGAATATTCACGGCATAAGCTGTTACAAGACCTATAAATATAGGTGCAGCGGCTGAGAGCAGCTTTGACAGAAGACCTGAAATATTCGGCCAATAATGGATGCAAAGATATACGGCAAGAATTATTGTGACAATTTTTGCAACCGACTTCCATTTGAGTTTGAACATATTTTTCACCTCGTAGGGTTATATACATAAATTACACTAATTATATAAGTAACTGAAGAGATTGTAAAGAGATTATTACAATAAACAATGTTTTTTACAGTGTCGGTTGACCTTTGGGTTTATCTATTCTATAATATAAATCACGGAGGAATGGAAAATGTTGGAGCTAAAAAATATAAAAAAATCATATAAAGCGGGCATCGGCAAGGTGTATGCTCTTGACGATGTGAGCATCAGCTTCCGTGACAGCGAGTTTGTTGCAATTCTCGGTCCGTCAGGCTCGGGTAAGACAACTCTGCTCAATATCGTCGGCGGACTTGACCGCTACGATTCGGGTGACCTTATAATCAACTCGCGCTCGACAAAGATGTACAGCGACAAGGACTGGGACGGATACCGCAACCATTCGGTGGGCTTTGTTTTTCAGAATTACAACCTTATTCCGCACCAGAGTGTACTTGCAAACGTTGAGCTTGCACTTACTCTTTCGGGTGTAAGTAAGGGCGAAAGACGCCGCCGTGCAAAAGAAGTGCTCAAAAAAGTCGGCCTCGGTGACCAGCTTCACAAGAAGCCGAATCAGATGTCGGGCGGTCAGATGCAGCGTGTGGCAATCGCACGTGCACTTGTAAACGACCCTGATATTCTGCTTGCTGATGAGCCTACGGGTGCACTTGACTCGACAACAAGCGTGCAAATAATGGAGCTTATACGCGAGATATCAAAGGACAGGCTTGTTGTTATGGTAACCCATAACCCGAAGCTTGCCAAGGAATATGCCAGCCGTATAATCAGAATCAAGGACGGTAAAATCCGCAAGGACTCTGACCCGTATATTGCAGACGAAGCAGTTGAAGCTGTGGCTGAAGAGCCTGAGAAAAAGAAGAGCAGAAAAGAAAAGAAGAAGTCGCCGAAGGCTTCGATGAGTTTCGGCACTGCACTGTCACTGAGCTTCAATAATCTGCTGACAAAAAAAGGCAGGACTCTGCTTACGTCTTTTGCAGGCAGTATAGGCATAATCGGTATTGCACTTATTCTGTCACTTTCAAACGGTATGCAGGCTTATATAAATTCACTCGAGCGTGACACGCTGGCATCGTATCCGATAACGATTGAGGCTGAGAGCTTTGACCTGATGCAGCTGCTCGGTACGGTGAATAATTCAAAGCAGAATATAGCTGAACACGATAAGGATAAGATTTACAAGAGACCGATGCTGGAGAATTCTGTGGCTGACCTTGAATTTAAGGCACAGCAGAATGACCTCGGCAGATTCAAGACGTTTATTGAGCTTAACTCTGCGGCTTTTGACCCGCTTTGTACGGATATCAAGTATGGCTACGACGTGGACCTGCAGATTTTTAAAAGCGACACGAGCAACGGTGTGACAAGGGTAAGACCTAACGATGCACTTGAGGAGCTGGGTCTTACGGCTGACACTGACATATGGGAAGAGCTTGTAGGTGACGTTGAGCTGCTTGACACTCAGTACGATATTCTTGCAGGTGAGTGGCCGAAGAATCAGAATGAGCTTGTGCTTTTCCTCGATAAGAATAACGAGATTGACGACGTTACGCTTTATGCGCTTGGTCTTGCTGACGTGAGCAGCCTTGAGCAGAGCAAGGGCGATAATACACAGGAAAGCACAGAGCCGATTGAGCTTGAAGGCTATGATTACAACGAATTTCTGAATCTTTCATTTAGGCTTGTACCGTCTACGGCTTATTATCAGAAGGATGGCAACGTCTGGGTTGATAAGAGCGGCGATGAGGCTTATATGAAAAAAGCAGTTGATTCGTCGCAGGAGATTAAAATTGCCGCAATCGCACGTCCTAAGCCTAACGCTCAGTCAACAGTAAAAGGCGGCACGGTAGGATACCTCAGCTCTCTTACCGAATACGCAATGAATATTGCTAACAACAGCGAGATAGTAAAACAGCAGAAGGCAAAGCCCGATGTAGATGTTTTTACAGGGCTGAGATTTGAAAGTGCGGCAGAAAAAGCAAAAGCTGCACCGACATCGACAATGGTTTCAATGCCTGCAGTTGAGTTTGCGGCACATAAAGGTGCTGTGCCTGAAGTGACGCCTGTTGCAAACAGCAGCGATATTGAGATAATGACTCAGGAAGAAATTTACGCTTTTATTGAAGAGAATTTTGAAGGCGAAGAGAAAGAAAAGCTGACGGAATTTGTGAGGCTTATGCTCAAGGATATACGTACGGCATCTGACAGACAGAAGCTGATTGCGTACCTTGACGAGATGCTTGAGGGCACTGATACAGACAGCTCAACGGTATACTCGTATCTGCAGATGATGAACAAGGAAACCAAGCTGCAGCTGCTTTCGGCGATTATAATTGCAGTTGAGAGTAACCAACAGGTTGAGATACCGAGTAAAGATGAACTGCAGGGTAGTACATCAAAGCCGAACGGAAGCTCCAAGCCGTCGGCATCGGCAAAGCCTGAGGAAGAGAAATTTTCGTATTCAAGTTACGAAGAGAATCTGTATATGCTCGGTGCAGCCGACGTTGCAACGCCGACAAGTATTGAACTGTATCCGATGAACTTTGAGGCAAAAGAAAAGCTTGTCAAAATTATAGACGATTATAATGCAAAGCAGATAAGCGACGGCAGAGAAGAGGGCACGATAACCTACACGGATTACGTAAACCTTATTATGAGCTCGGTTACGCAGGTTATTGATATTGTCACATACGCACTGGTTGCTTTTGTTGCGATTTCTCTGGTTGTTTCATCTATAATGATAGGTATTATCACCTATATATCTGTGCTTGAACGCACAAAGGAAATCGGTATTCTGCGTTCGATAGGTGCATCAAAAAGAGATATTATGCACGTATTTAATTCGGAAACGGTTATTGTTGGCTTGACTTCAGGCGTGATAGGAATACTGTCCACGTTAGTGCTGATAATACCTATAAACGCAATAGTAAACTCGCTTGCAGGAATCCCGAATCTTGCGGCACTTCCTTTTTCAGGCGGAATGATACTGATTGGAATCAGTGTTGTGCTTACCCTTGTTGCAGGCTTTATTCCTGCCCGTGTAGCTGCAAAGAAAGACCCTGTAAAGGCGCTGAGAAGTGAATAAAATAAAGCCCACCTGAAGAGAAATCAACAGGTGGGCTTGTTCATTACTTATGGTTTTTGATGTAGTGCTTATAGAATTTTACGCAGTGGGCGACTTCGCTGACGCCGATGCTTTCGTTAGCGGCATGCATTGCGGCAAGCTGCTCATTGCTCATTTTAATCGGGCAAAAGCGCAGGCAGTTGTCGGCGATTGCCTCGTAATGGCGGCAGTCTGTACCGCCTGTCATAAGGTAGGGGATAACGCCTGCATCAGGATAACACTCGTTGATACACTTGGTGAGATACTTGAACTCTTCGCCTTTGTAGTCGACGCAGTTTGAAGCACTTCTTGCGTGGATTACCTCAAGCTCGAGGTCATACTTATCAGCATATTTCTGAAGCACAGCAAGTGAAGCTTCTGCATTCTGATGGGGTGAGGGGCGGAGGTTGCAGACTACGTAAGCCTCGGTAGGGATAACGTTGGGGGTCTGTGAGCCTTCTGCCATTGTGCAGGCGAAAGTAGTCTTAACAAAAGCTTTGCACATCGGGCTTACAACGGGAAGCACCTTTGTAAGCAGACCCTTGAATAGCCACATATTGCCGAGCACCATTCTCAGCGGGAAGCCGAGGTAGGGTGCTGCCTCTTTGAGCATTGCATAAACGGGGCCTGAAATTTCAGCCTTGAAGGGCTGGTCGTTTTCGATATCGGCTACGAATTTTGCTAGCCTTGTCATAGGTGTATTCTTGGGCGGAGTAGAGGAGTGACCGCCCTTGCCCTTAGCCTTGATTTTAACGTCGATATAGCCCTTTTCGAGTATACCGATTGCGGCACACCAGCCATCCATTGTCGGAAGCTGACCCTTGAGGATTGCACCGCCTTCGTCCATTGCTACGTCAAGGTGTACGCCTTTTGACTTGAGATAGTCAACAAGCATCGGAGCACCGCCGCCTGAAATCTCTTCATCGACTGCTGTTGCAAGGTAGATGTCGCAGGGAGGCTCATAGCCTTCTGCAAGAAGCTCTTCGATAGCCTGAAACTCAGAGAATACGGTTGACTTACAGTCCATTGAGCCTCTGCCGTGGATATTGCCGTCGGCAATTTCACCTGAGAAAGGATCTCTTGTCCAGGTGGGCTCGTCCGCTGTAACAACGTCCTGATGACCCATAAGAAGCAGACCGTTACGCTTGGGGTCTTTACCGGGCCAACGGAAAAGAAGATTGCCTTCAATCTCTGTGCATTCAAGCTTTGAGAAAATAAGAGGGAAGTTGTTTTTCATAACCTCGTGAAGCTTATAAAACTGCGAGAGGTCAGTATTTCCGCGAAGAGAAATTGTAGGCACCTTTATCATATCGGAAAGCTTCTGTGCGTAATCGTTTGCTTCCTTTTCAGTAGGATTGATAGCAGGTGCGTTTTTGTTAGGTTTAGCCTTGATTTTAA
>JAZSEX010000081.1:0-23180 GCA_045531935.1 Acutalibacteraceae bacterium
TTATTGAAAAAATCAAATAATTATGTTAAAATTTAAATCGATTTTTATTAAAGAAGTGATATTCAATGAACATGATTTTCGAACGAAAATTACCAATTCCGCTTGAGGTTAAAGAAAAATACCCTCTTTCAGCTTACCTTGAAAATATAGTTAAAAAAAGATCAGAAGAAATTAATTCAATTTTTACCGGTAATGATCAAAGGATTGTTTTAATTATTGGTCCCTGTTCTGCAGATAATGAAGACAGTGTTATAGATTATATATCACGTCTTCGTAAAGTTCAGGATAAAGTTGATGATAAAATCTTTATTATTCCACGTATTTACACCAATAAACCTAGAACAACCGGTGACGGATATAAGGGAATGCTTCATCAGCCTGATCCGAATGAAAAACCTGATATGTATAAAGGTATAGTTGCTATACGTAATTTACATATGAGGGCATTAAAAGAAACAGGTTTTTCTTGTGCAGATGAGATGCTGTATCCGGAAAATTACCGATATCTGAACGATATACTTGCGTATGTTGCTGTCGGTGCAAGATCAGTAGAAAATCAGCAGCACAGACTTGTAGCAAGCGGACTCGATATACCTGTAGGTATGAAAAACCCGACAAGCGGTGATATTTCGGTTATGATGAATTCAATCACTGCCGCACAGCATAAACACACATTTATATACCGCGGTTGGGAAGTACATTCTCAGGGCAATCCTACAGCTCATGCTATACTGAGAGGTTACGTTAATAAGCACGGTCAATCTATCCCCAACTATCATTATGAAGATCTTCTTAATCTAGTGGAAGCTTATGCCGCAAGCAGTCTTTCAAATCCGGGAGTTATTATTGACACTAACCATGCTAATTCAGGTAAAAAATATCTCGAACAAATAAGGATAACAAAAGAAGTACTTCATAGTTGCAGACACGATTCTATTGTTAAAAAACTCGTTAAAGGCTTTATGATTGAAAGCTATATAGAAGACGGTGCACAAAAGATCGGTGAATGTATTTACGGTAAATCAATTACTGACCCGTGTCTAGGTTGGGAAAAAACAGAACGTCTTATTTATGATATTGCAGATTTAATCTAAGTAATAAAAACCAGCTCGTATGAGCTGGTTTTTATTAAGTCTTTTTTATCATTTCATTACCGCATTTCGGGCAAGTGATTTTAATCTTTCCTCTGCCTTTAGGTAATCGCAGAGTTGCTTTGCATTTATTACAGTTAAAATACTTGTGAGTTTTTCTGTCTCTGATTTTATTTTTAAAACTTATAACTTTTGATTTCGGACCTGAAATAATATCAAGAAATTTTAATTTTTCGTTGTATCTTGCATTTGTATTCCTTGATAAAGCACGGCATATAGCTAATATCAACGGAACAATCGATACAAAATATAAAAACCATAATTTATCTATATTTGATATAAGTGATATAACTAAGGCAAGAATAATCAAAGCAACATTTAATTCATCGTTACCGTATCTGCCATACATAAACTGACGGTACTTATTTAATAAATTTGACAAAAAACGATTTAATTTCATAATACACCTCAAATAGTTTTTTAAAAATTATATCATCTTGTTATTTTATATTTCAAGACCGATTTTGTTCATTATTATGCAACAATCGGTATTATATTCAAATTGACGCATAGAATTTAACGAGGTGATATAATGAAAAAAAGAAATATTTATATCTTTTTTATTGCAACTTCTATTTTGACAGGAGTATTATCCGCTTTAATCACAAGGTCAAATATGGATATTTTCGACACAGTTCTGAAGCCTCCGCTTACACCACCCGCGGTTGTTTTCCCGGTAGTTTGGACAATACTGTTTACTCTTATGGGAATAAGTGCTGCAAGAATATATATAAATAATGAAAATAAATGGAATTATTCACTTACAGTATGGAGCATACAGCTAACAGTAAACTTCATATGGAGTATAATATTTTTTAATCTTCAGGCATTTTTATTTGCGTTCATCTGGTTATTGTTGCTTTGGGTATTGATTCTTTTTATGATAATTTTGTTTTACAGACAAGATAAACTCGCAGGATTATTGCAAATTCCGTATTTATTCTGGGTAACTTTTGCAGGTTATCTTACATTATCAATATATTTGCTTAATAATTAATAAAAGCAAGGCTGTAATTATAACAGCCTTGCTTTTTGATTAAACTCTGACACCTCTGTAGAGGTCAATGTTTTTCATAAATTCATCAGTTATTTCAATTCCATCCATCTGATAAGCGGCAAATAGTGCACCGCACTCAGCCGGATAATTTAACAGTTCTATATGGTAATCTGAACTCTGCTCTATCAATGCAGATGAGAATTCATTTCTGAATCTGCGGTTATTAACAAATACACCGCCCCACATTCCGATTATAGTATCAGACGGTAAATCTTTAATAAGACTTTTTGTTGTTTCCGCAAGCAATCTTGCATGCTTGGAAATAATATCGGTTGCTGCTTTATCACCTGCTGATGCACAGGAAAATACGCGGCTTGCAAAAGCAGAGATTTTGCTTCGTTCAGTTACTGGATCAAAAAATTTGTCGCGAAAATCCTGCGGAGAGTAAAGATTGAAATATTCTACCATATCATCAAGTATTTTTGTCGGTTGTTCACTGCCTTCATATGCTCTTATAGCATATCTGATTGCATCCATAGCGATTGCATAACCGCTTCCTTCGTTACCAAGCAGATAACCCCAACCGCCTGCCTTTGACATTTTACCTTTGGCATTTCTTGCTGCAACCATTGAATCAATACCGCTTATAACAAGAGCACACGGCCCTTTGTCGAGCATACATTCCATAGCAGTAAAAATACTGCTTTCCATAATAATATTATCAGCATTAATTATATTAGATGTAAGTGAGTCTGTATCTTTATCAGAAGCTCTTGAATTTAATGCAGAAGATCCGATACAGGCACATTTAAAATAATTTTCGCCTGTTTTTTCACAAAGTTCATTTATGATGCTCTTAAGATTTTTGCGTGCCGCTGTAAGACCGATAGTTTTATAGTTGATAGATGCACCAACTGTTTTAGCCAAAACTTTGCCAAACTCATTTGCAACGATAGCCGTGGTTTTTACACTGGCACCGTCAATACCAAGATATAAAGACATATTTTTATCTCCAATCTTTATTTTGTAAGATATTTATCCAGGAAATTAATAACTTTTTTGTCATATTCATCTTTTGCATCATAATAACAGTATGCGTGAATTGCGCCTTCAACAAACAGTTTATCCTTTTCAACCGAATTACATGAATTGAACAACTTTTCACCCATAGCAAAAGGAACTGTAGGGTCTGCAGTGCCGTGAATAAATAAAATCGGATTTTTCGATGCATTCATACGTGCAACACAATCAGCTTTTTTCATATCATATCCGCGAAACAGCTTGCAATAAAGAATAATTGCTTTGACAATATGCGGGCAAGGTATTCCAAGTTTATTTTTCATTGTGTTGTTAATGATATCTTCAGCACTGGTAAAACCGCAATCCTCAATTATTGCTTTTACCTGTTCAGGAGGATTGCTGTCGTTAGCAAGCATTACTGTTGTAGCACCCATAGAAATACCATGTAGCACTATCTCAATATCTTTTCCGAAGCGATCAATAAGATAATTGACCCATAACAATAGATTTTCAGATTCAAATGAACCGAAACCTATGTGTTTACCATCGCTTCTTCCGTGAGCAGCGTGATCGGGTAAAAGATAATTGAAGCCCATTGTTTCTTTATAAAACGGCAACAAATGGCTACATTCATCAGGGCCGTTGCATTTATAACCGTGCACACAGATTACAAACTTTTTGCTGTCTTTAACGGGTACAAACCAGGCACGCAAAGTATTACCCATCGGATCAATCAGTGACAAATCCTCAGGATTGAGATCGTAAAGATGTTGATTATTTCGCTGTCTGACTTTATATCGGATTTTATGTTTCTCACTGAGCGAATCATAATCAACAGTAGTATTTTCAGGTCTAGTGACAGATTGCTTTATTGCAACAGATAAGACTACAGAAAAAAATATTAATAAAATCAGAAATATTACTGCTAATACAATTAAAATCCACATATATTAATAGCCTCAATTTAAAAGTTGGCAGAATTCCAACCCCAGTGTTCAATTTCTTCATACTTTACGTAAACACGAAAAGGTTCAATTCCAAGTTCAGCAGAAACTATTTCGGTAAGTTTTTCGGTAAGCGAATCATATGCAGCATCAGTTGTTCTGCCAAAGAGTTCAACTTCTAGCATTGCTGCAGGTGAATCATCACCTGCAAACCACAAACGCTCGCTGTCAGTAAAGTTAAGCATCAACCAACGTTCACTTTTACCTGGAATTAATGAAATTGCATTGCCGAATGCTGATTTTAATGAAACTTCTTTTTCCTTTGTAATTTTTATATTTGTTTTTGTATGAATATAAGGCATTTCCTATCCCTCAATCAAACATAAATACTTTTGTTTCATAAGGACGAAGGTTGAAACAGTCAAATCCTGAATTTATACAATCGTAATTGCCGAGCACTACCCTACCCTTTGCAAGATCAAATCCTTTAGGTGCCTTGAAACGCTCAATCTTATCACTGAATGAACAGATAACAAGCATCTTTTTACCTTCATAGTTTCTTTCATAAACAAAAAGTTTATCACTCTCGTGGTAATGCTCTTTGTAATCGCCGTAAATAACAATTTCATTTTCTTTACGGAATTTGAGAAGCTTACGGTAGTAGTTAAGGATTGAATCCGGATCCTTTTCGGCATCCTCAACGTTAACTTCAGTATAGTTGGGATTAATATAGAACCAGGGCTTATCAGCAGTTGTAAAGCCGGCATTCTTACCGCTTGTCCACTGAACGGGTGTTCTCGCATTATCACGTGAAGCTCGCATAAGACGTTTCATAATGCTCTTATGCGGGAATCCGAGTTTCTTACAGATATCATAAGTGTTATATGTTGCAACATCGACGTACATATCAAGCTCGGGAAGCTTGATATTTGTCATACCAATTTCCTGACCCTGATAAATATACGGAGTACCGCTTTGGCAAATATACATTGTTGCAAGCATCTTACCGGATTCAACACGGAATTTTTCACTACCGTAACGGCTGATAATTCTCGGTTGGTCGTGATTTTCAAGATAAAGTGCATTCCAGCCTTTGCCGTAAAGCTTTGTCTGCCAGTTACTCATAGCAGATTTGAGTTTTTTGAGGCTGAATTTTGTAGTGATGAAGCTTGTAATAATACAGTCAGCTTCCATATGCTGGAAATTGAACATCATCTTGAGAACCTGTTTCTTGCTGTCACGCTCATCAATAAATTTAAGAGCAAGGTCAGGTGTCATCATCGGAGCTTCACCGACAGTCATACAATCATACTTACTGAGTACTTCATCGTTGAATTCCTGAAGGTATTCATAAAGATGAGGTCCGCAGGTAAAATGCTCCATACCGCAAGCAACCGGAAGCGGGAAACCGTTGGGAAGACCTTCTTTTTTGGAGATATATGTGATAACGTCTTCACGGAAACCGTCAACACCCATATCAAGCCAGAAACGCATAATGTCTTTAACTTCATTTCTTACAGCAGGGTTATCCATATTAAGGTCGCACTGCTCAACAGCAAAAAGGTGAAGGTAATACTTATCAAGCTTTTCGTTATACTCCCATGCAGGGCCGGGGAATGTTGATTTCCAGTTATTTGGAGGATTTTTACCTTTACCCTTACGCCAGATGTAATAATCGTGATACGGATTGTCCTCACCTTTAAGGCTCTCCTGGAACCATTTATGCTGGTCTGATGTGTGGTTTACAACAAGGTCCATAATAACCTTAAGACCACGCTCATGCGCACCGTCAAGAATAGCCTTGAAATCTTCCATCGTACCGTATTCGGGTGCAATTGAACGATAATCGGAAATATCATATCCGTAATCTTTCTGAGGTGATTTATATATCGGTGAAAACCAGATTGCGTCAACTCCAAGACTCTTTATATAATCAAGCTTTGAAAGTACACCTTTAAGGTCACCGATACCGTCACCGTTACCGTCGCAAAAACTACGGGTCCAGATCTGATAAACGGACATTTCTTTATACCAATTTTTTGTAATCTCAGCCATAGTTATAAACTCCTTTTATTTATTGCGTTCATGTATTGATTTAAGATTGTTAAAGCTGATTTCGGCAGATGATAAAGGATCAACAGCATAATTGTTATCCTGCTCATAAACAATGTAGGAAACACCAGCATCAATACAAGCTTTATAACAAGCATCAAGATTCAGATTACCGCAACCGAGTTCGGTTATTAAACCGGTATTTTCACCGAGTTTAACCATCCAGTCCTTAAAATGACACACTTTGATTCTGCCTTTAAGTTTTCTGATATAATCAGCTTCATTAACGCCGCCCATATGGAACCAATATGTGTCCGGAATAAAGAAGAAAACTTCCGGATCGGTTTCTTCTATAAGGACATCCATAATTGTTCTTCCGTCTTCAATACGCGCAAACTCAATAGCATGATTATGATAAGCAAAAGTGAGACCTTTGGCTTTCATCTTTCTACCGGCTTCATTTGCGAGAGCGATGAATTTACGGACTGCCTCAAGATCTGTTCTATATTCCTCAGGCATACAGCCAAGACCGATCTGATCACATCCGAGGGCTATATGTTCTTCAACAAGTCTGTCGGTATCATTGATGATTCTATCCCAAGGTTTATGCGTAACACAAACGTCAAGGTTATATTTCTTAACAAGTTCAGTATGTTGCCCAGCAGGAAAATCACCTATTGCAGATATCTGAACAACGTCTACGCCTAAGTCGTTCTTAAGATAATCAAACGTCTTGTCAGTATCCTCATAGTTTCTAATATAGTCACGAAGTGTAAAAAGCTGTACACCGATTTTAATTTCACTCACGGAAATCAATCCTTTCGTTTAATATCCCTTTCAGGCAGATTCAGACATCTGCACAAAAGGCATAGTCTTGATGCATCTTTTCAGATGCACCAAGACATAAGCTTATACTCAGATTTCAGGAATTTCGATTTCTCTGCCAAGTTCAGCAGATTTTGCTATACCGTCAATAATTGCCTGATTGTAGATAATCTGGCTTGAAGGTACGGGAGGCTCGCCACCGTTCATAGAAGCATCAAGGAAGGAACGGATCTTGAGATAGAAATTATCATACGGATTCTCAAGCTCAGGAATAACGGTTTCTACCTGCTTACCTGCAACGTCATGATAAATAGTCATAGGACCGCCGATGCTGCCGTTCCAGCATTCTGTTGACGGAATACGAAGGCCACCGTGCTTACCGAGGATAATTGTGTCACCTGATGTATCAAGGTGCATAGCCCAGGCAATTCTGAAGTCAAGAATAATACCGCCCTCAAGACGAACAAAACCTGCAGCAAAATCGTCAACACCAAAGATATCAGCGTATTCGGGCTTGTTGGAATACTTTGTGCTCTTTCCGAAGAAATCAGACTTGAAACCGGAAACAGTCAGGGGCTTCGGATAACCGATAGCGTTAAGAACCATATCGAGTGAATAGCAACCGATATCGCCGAGTGCACCGATACCTGCAGTTTCTTTTTCAATGAAAGATGTACCGAACGGAGTCGGGATACCTCTGCGGCGGCCGCCGCCAGTCTGAATGTAATAAATCTCGCCAAGCTCGCCTGACTCAACAATCTTCTTTACCATCTGCATATTGGGATCGAATCTGGGCTGGAAACCGATAGAAAGAATCTTACCGCTTGCCTTCTCAGCCTTACAGATAGCAATAGCCTCTTCGAGAGTAACACACATAGGCTTTTCAAGAAGAACGTTTACACCGTGCTCAAGTGCATAAATTGTACACTCTGCGTGTGTTGCATTGTATGTACAAACGCTTACACAGTCAAGTTCCTCATTATCAATAAGCTCTTTGTGGCTGTTGTAGAAGTTGATACCTGTTTTGTCAACACCGAACTGATCACAGAAAGCTTCTGCCTTACCGGGAACAAGGTCAGCCATACCGACAAACTGAACGTCGGGACACTGCTGATAAGCCTTGAGATGAGCCTCGGCAATCCAGCCTGTACCTATAATACCAACTTTAATTTTCTTGCTGCTGTCATATACTTTTTCTTCAACAGCTTCTTCCTTGAATTTATCAAGAATTGCATTTGCCATAATAATGATACCTCACTTAATTTTATATCACCGCGTTGTGCGGAAAATTACTTTATTACCAACCGAGAGTTTTAAGATATTCTCTGCCCAATTCTGCAGACTGTATAGGTGTATGACCCTTTGCAGGTCTGTCCTGCTCAACAACAACCCATTCCGCACCTGCAGCAACGCTTGCATCAAGAATTGCGGGCATATCCTGACAGCCGCTGCCTACGGGAGCAAATGAAAATGCATCTTCATCAGCTGTATCTGACTCATCATCAATACCGATAAGCTCATAAAGCTTGCCGCCTTTACCTTTCATAACAAAGTCCTTAAGATGAACTACGGGCGAGCGGCCGCTATACTTTGCAATATATTCAGCAGGAACTTCGCCGCCGACATTCACCCAGCAAGTGTCGAGCTCGGTCTGAAGAAGATCTGCAGGAACTGAGCTATAAAGAATATCAAGAGCGTATTCGCCGTCGACTTTAATAAATTCAAAGTCGTGGTTATGATAAAGCATTGTCATACCGAGAGCTTTTGAAGCTTCACATACAAGACGGATATCGGCAATGGTTTTCTCCCAACCGTCTGTACCGGGACGTCTTTCCTCAGTTAAATAAGGTACAACAACGTATTTACATCCGATTTCAGCGTAGTCTTTAAGAACTCCTTCGGGATCAGCGACCATATCGTCAAGCGGTACGTGAGCA
The DNA here is from genome assembly GCA_045531935.1 of Acutalibacteraceae bacterium. Lineage (GTDB taxonomy): Bacteria > Bacillota > Clostridia > Oscillospirales > Acutalibacteraceae > UBA8612. Next base: position 8,927 of record JAZSEX010000081.1, read on the forward strand.
GAAATCGGAACCAGACCTACCTCTTCGCAAAGAGCCTTAATCTCGGATGCAGGTTTATCGAAAAGACCTGCAAACTCAACACCGTCGTAGCCGAGAGCCTTGACCTTACGTATTGTACCTTCAAAATCAGCCTGCATCTCATCGCGGACAGTATAAAGCTGTAAAGCAACGGGTAATGACATAAAACAAAAAACCTCCTATATAACTTTTGTATAATATTAACATATATTAATAATTATTTCAATAAGGATTTGAAAGTAATTTACGAACAAATGCCAAAAATACACTTGAAATTTTATTCAATATGTCTTAAACTTATCATTGATATTTAACACATACTTTGAGTATAAGGTTGTGAATGTATGTTTAATTTTTTTGCAGAAAAAAGTTGCAGAAACAAGAATAAATATTATATTACCGGTACCGATTTTAACCATATAAAAAACGTACTGAGAATGAAAGAAGGAGATTACTTTCTTGTCAGCTGCTGCGGAAAAAGCGACTTGTGCAAACTTGAATCTTTTGAAGCAGATACTGTTGTTGCACTAATCGAAGAAGAAAATTATCAGAACTGTGAATTACCGGTAAGAATTTATCTTTTTCAAGGTTTACCTAAAAGTGACAAAATGGAGCTAATTATACAGAAATGTGTTGAACTCGGAGTCACTGATATTGTACCGGTCGAAATGTCCAGAAGTATAGTCAAGATTGACGAAAAGAAAAAACAGTCTAAAATATCACGCTGGCAAACAATAGCTGAAAGTGCTGCTAAACAGAGCAAAAGAAACGTTATACCTCAGATACATACCATAAAAAATTTCAGCCAGGCTGTTGAAGATGCTAAAAATCTTGATATTATTGCGGTTCCTTATGAAAGTAAAGAAGGAATGGTAACCACTAAAAACTTTTTGAATGAAATTAAATCTAATAATTCAATCGGTATATTTATCGGACCTGAAGGCGGCTTTGAAGACAAGGAAATCGAGCTTGCAAAATCGGTTGACGCTCATATAATTTCTCTAGGAAAAAGAATATTACGAACAGAAACAGCTGCAATTACTGCAGTTGGTATGTGTATGCTTTATATCGAATTGAACGGTGAAAATCAATGAAGAAATTACCTGATGAATATATAAATCGTATGAAATTGCTTCTTGGTAATGAATACGAACAATACGAAAAATCTGTCAATGACTCCCCTATCCGTGCTTTCAGAGTAAATACAGATAAAATCAGCATTGATCAGTTCGAATTAATCTGTGACATACCTCGTGAAAAAATCCCGTATGTCGAAAACGGATATTATTTTGACTATGATAAAATAGGTAACCATCCTTTTCATCACGCTGGTATGATTTACGTTCAGGAACCAGGTGCAATGGCACCTGGTGAATGTCTTGAAATCAATCCTGATTGGACAGTTCTTGATATGTGTGCTGCACCCGGCGGTAAAAGTACTCAGATAAAAAACAAGCTCGGTACAAACGGAGTACTCGTTTCAAATGAAATTATAGCTTCACGTTGTAAAATTCTCACCGGTAATTTTGAGCGTCTAGGATTGCACAACACTATAACTACATGTATGGACAGTGCGAAAATTGCAAAGATTTATCCATCAACGTTTGATATGATAATGGTTGATGCTCCTTGCTCAGGTGAGGGTATGTTCCGCAAAGATGATATTGCCATTGAAGAATGGAGTATTGATAACGTTTTGCTTTGTGCTAAACGTCAGGAAGAAATTCTTGATAATGCGGTAAAAGCACTGAAAAACGGTGGTTATATTATCTATGCAACCTGCACTTTTTCACTTGAAGAAAATGAAATGACTGTTGATAAATTTCTTCAGAATCACCCTGATTTTGAGTTGATTCCCGTATCTGAACGGGTGCAGAAAGTAACTTCAGACGGTATCAGATTTGACGGATGTAAAAGTGAGAATATTCATTTCTCACGTCGCTTTTATCCCCATAAATCACGTGGCGAAGGTCAGTTTATGGCTGTGCTTCATAATGTAAATCCTCCTGATATTTCAAATACTAAGATGACTTTGAAAAACGAAAAAACCGATAAAGTTGTATTAGAATTTCTTGACGAAGTTCTCACTGAATATAATAAAGAAAACGTAAGAATGTATAATGGCAACCCGGTATATTTCACACCTGATTTTGAAGTAGCAAAAGGCAGTGCTTTCTCGTGTGGAATTACAATCGGTGAAGTAAAAAAGAATTACATACTACCTCATCATCAGTTTTTTATGGCTATGGGAAAAAAGTTTAAGAGAAAAATTGAACTTAATGCCAACTCTGAATTAATTAAAAAATATTTGCATGGTGAAGAAATTCCTGCAGCTTGTGAAAACGGATGGGCTGTAATAACTATCAATGGCTGTGCCGTCGGCGGAGTTAAAGTTAGCAACGGTACTGCAAAAAATCACTATCCCAAAGGTCTTCGAACAAAATATTAAAAATAGCCCTTGAGAATCATGGTCAATGAAACTCAAGGGCTTAAAATTTAATGTCAGATAAGTGATTCAATCAATTTGATAGCGAGTGCTGAAATATTTTTAAGGAAAAGAAGGAAGTTATCAATAAATACCCAGAATCCTGCTTCAAATTTTGAAATACCGATAGCAGCTGCAAAATCATCATTTTCAAGAGCAAGATCGTTATAGGTAATAACTTCTGCAGAATATGTAGAAGTGTCATCCTCGTTAATTATAAACAGACGGCTGCCTCTTGTCATTTCGTTACCGTATGAATGACAGGTTACACCGGGAGTGTTTCCTATAACAATACCTTCGTATTCAAGCTCATATGTATTGATATGATCGTGTCCGCAGTAAATACCGAGCACGTCACCGCGCTCTTTCATTGCATCAAACTGACCGTGGTTGAAAACGCCGGGAGAAGGCTGCTCAAAAAGATGGCCTGCAAAAGTGCTTGTATTCGGTGCAATTATAGGATAGTGAATGCCGTTATTGTATGTTTCCACAATGTAGGGAATTTCAAACGGTATCGACGGGAACATTGCATCGTATACTTCGCCTACTACGATATGCTGAAAAGCAAGTGACGGCACTTTTTCTCCGGCTTCGGTTTCAAGTGCTGTGCTTACTTCTTTATACCATTCAACCTGATCTGCATTTACACAGTCGTAACCGAGACGCTTACCGTTTTCATCAGCAACGTAATTACCGGAGTCAAAAAGCCATACATTAAATTTCACTTCATCGGAATCACTTGCAAGAACGGGAAGATTATGTGTTGCTGTACCGTGAAGCTCGGGAACAGCATCGTATGCAAGGCAATACTCACCGCCGAACTCCTGAAAATATGAAAGTAAAGTTTCTTTATCAACACCCTGTTCATGGTCGTGATTACCAAAAACAACAGTAAAATATACACCGTGCTCAACAAAAGGCTTTACAAGTTCTTCAACCTCAAGTGGTTTTGTATCTTCAGCACCAATAGAATTATCACCGCCAAGAACTACAAGGTCAGGCTGATAAATATCAAGCATAAAGTTGATATAAGTCATCATCTTTTCTTCAGCGGGATAATCATCCTGACAATCGGAAATGTGAAGAATCTTAAATTCACCGTTTTCGTTGAAACGAAGAGATGTGCCATTATCAGCAGCACTAGCGGTTACGGTAAGAATTCCTGAAATGAATATAATCGCTAAAAATAATGATATAAATTTTTTCATAATATTACCTCCTGTATCTTAAATTATAAACTGATTTTCTTTTAAAGTCAATTAATTGATTTATACTTTACAATATGATACAATACTTTTAACACAATGATCGTATGAGGAATAATTTATGAACGATAATCTTATTTTCAAAAATCCTTCTTATACACCGGAAGAACGTGCGGCGGATCTCCTTTCAAGAATGACTTTACGTGAGAAAATCGCACAGCTTGATATGAAATTCGGCAACAATTACTGCACAGAGAAAGATATAAATCACTCCTGCTCAGTAGCACCTACCAGTGATTATGACTGGGAAAAACTTAAAGCTGATTTTCCTGACGGTCTCGGTTATTTGCACGATAACTACTCCGTACCTGCTGTAATGAATAAACTTCAGAAATTCTTTATCGAAAATTCAAGATTGGGTATTCCTGTAATTTTTACCGGTGAAGCTCTTCATGGCATAAGCGGTACAAGAGGTACTATTCTTCCGATTCCAACCGCATGGGCTGCAACATTTGATCCGGAATTAGCTTATGATGCGGGTCGAATTATAGCTAAAGAGGCACGTTCACTCGGTATTTATGAAGTTTTAGCACCTAACCTCGATGTTGCGCGTGATCCACGATGGGGCAGAACCGAAGAAACATTTGGTGAGGATACTTGCCTTTCAACAAAAATGGCAGTCGGAATTGTAAGCGGACATCAGAACGGTGATATCTCCGCAAAAGATTCTGTTATTTCTGAACCTAAGCATTACTGTATTCACGGTATGCCCGAACGCGGTATAAACTGCGGTACAGCAAGAGTAGGTGTAAGAGAAATTGAAAGTTGCTATCTCCCTGTTTTTGAAGCAGCTATCAAAGAAGCAGGTGCTTGCGATGTTATGGTCAGCTACAATTCTATTGACGGAGACCTTATGATGACGTCAAAACACTATCTGCAGACGGTTCTTAAGGAAAGATTCGGTCTTAAAGGAATTTGCAGATCCGACTGGGGCGGTCTTCGCAGAGTTCACTATCTTCATAAAATGGCTAAAAACGAAAAGGATGCTATATATCTTTCAAAGAAAAACGGTCTTGACTGCCAGGGTGGCGACGAATATTCTAATAAACTTTGGATTGATTCATTAGAAGAACTTGTTATTGAAGGTAAAATTGATATAGAAAACATCAATGAGTCCTGCCGAAGAGTATTGACTCTTAAGTTTAAACTGGGATTATTTGAAAATCCCTATACCGATGAAGAGGAATATAAGCAGATTATAAATTGTCCCGATCACCTCAGTAAAGCTCTTGAAATAGCACAAAAAGCAATAATACTCCTCAAAAACAACGGCATACTCCCTTTGCAGACAAATAAATATAAAAAGATTGCTCTTATTGGTCCTTCGTCAAATAAAGTACGTTTAGGCGGTTATTCAGCAGTCCCCGTCGGCAGAAATCTCAATACAATCTATGACATTCTGAGATCAGCTTTACCCGAGTGTGAAATATTACAATGTGACGGTTGCGGTATAAGCGACGCTGACTTTGAGTTCGCTCTCTCTGACCAGAATCATCTCAAAGATATTAAAGCCGAAGAACAGATTGAAAATTTAGAGGAAGCAATCCGTATTGCTAAAGAATGCGATCTCATAATTTTCTGTGGCGGTGATGATAACATTTCAAGCGGTGAAGGCAGAGACCGATGTGAATTAACACTATGCGGCAGACAGAGTGAATTTATAAAAAATCTTTCTAAAACAGGTAAACCCATTGTTTTTGCTATGATTCACGGCAAACCGCTTGCAATAAAAGAAGAAAGCGAAATATGTGATGCAATACTATCCTGTTGGTTTGGCGGAGAAAGCGGCCCTCAGGCAATTTGCGACGTGCTTCTTGGCAAAGTAAATCCCGGTGGTAAACTCCCCTTCTCACTTCCTCAACGCTCAACAATGATTCCTTGTTATTATTCAATACTTCCGGGTGCCAGTAACGAATATTACGAAGGTAATGGTGAAGCACTTTATCCGTTCGGTTTCGGTCTAAGCTATACAGATTTTGAATATTCCGACCTTGTTGTTACAAAAACCGGTAAGACAGATGTTAATGTTAAATTAAAAGTCAAAAACATCGGTAAAGTAACAGGTGATGAAATTGTACAGATTTATGTAGAAGACTGCGAGAGTTCGGTTGTCACTCCCCTACTTCTTCTTAAAGATTTCAAACGAATTACGCTGAATCCGGGAGAAGAAAAACAAGTTGAATTTAATCTTGACGAAAAAGCTTTCAGACTTATGAATCAGGATTATAAATGGGTTATTGAACCCGGCACATTCCGTATTTGTGCCGCTTCTTCATCCCGAGATATCAGACTCAGCACTACAATAGAATTAGACTAAGCAAAAGCAGTACAGTTGTAAAAACCGTACTGCTTAAAATTTATTCAATATGTTCTAATGTATGTTCGACAGCTTTGTCAATATCAACTATACCTACTCCAAAAAGTGAAGTATGAATTTTATTGTTAATCGGCTTAATCCAATATTCATCAATACAATCGTCCGTACCTCTCATACCGAGAATTGAGCCGACAGTTGCTCCGTTACAGTCAGTATCAAAAGCCATACCGACAGCACAGCAGATTGATCTGCCGAAATCACCTTCACCGTAAAGCAATGCAGCAACAACAATCATAGCGTTTGATATCGTATGGCACCAACCGTGATCGGTATGCTCATCATATGCCGAATGAATATAATCATAACAGTCTTCAACGCTGACACCATTTTTATATCTGTCAATTATTTTCGTAACCGACTCATAAAGACGTGATGTAGAAGGAATCTGAGAAAGACCTCCCAGAATAATATCCTCAATATTATCTGTAACAGCAGCACAGGCAATCATTGCAGATATAAACATTTCACCGTAAATACCATTTTTAACGTGAGATATTCTTGCATCGTTATAAGCCATTTCAGCTGCTGTTTCAGGGTCGCCGGGATTAATATATCCGAAATAGTCACCTCTTATCTGTGCACCTATCCATTCACGGCATACGTTTTTATATATAGCCGAAGCAGGTGGCTTAATGCAATTTATAAAGTTAACGTATGCTATTCTTTCCGCAGTAAAATACGAGTGAACCGATTGATATTTCAGCCAAGCATCTGCAACATCATCACTGTCAAAATCTCTACCATAATCATCTATTATTTTCTGAGCAAGTACAACGTAGTTTGTATCATCGTCAACAGGCATACCGTCTACCGTATCGGCATAAGGTTTATCTCGAAACCAGAATTTATACTTCTTATAAGTATCCTCAGTAATGTCTGAACTTATAATATATCTGCACATCGGATAGTTATCTGATTCTTTAAGAAAAGGAATAAACTCATCACTTCTGATTCCCTCAATCGGTTTGCCGAGAAGACAACCTACTGCCCTGCCAAGCCACGCTCCGCGAATTTTTTTGCGAAGCGTTTCTGCGTCTGGCATAACAGCATTAATTTCGTGTTCTTTTATTAACTTTTTAATTTTATTGAGCTTAGACGGTTCATTATATTTGTAATCTGCACGTATATCGGCATTTATAACTATATTGAATATTTCATCACTGAGCTTGGTTTTTTCTTCACCATTAACAAGAGTTGAAACTTTCTCAAAGAATTCTTTATGTTGTTCAATATCAAGACCTTCTTCAATACTCTGCTGATACTCCATCATAACATCCGAAGGATATCTGTTAAATCCGTTTACGTCATAATAATCCTGCTCTATTTCAATACCGTAATTCTTAGCAAACATAAACTCACCTCATAATAGAATAAAGCTTAATTAATTATAGCACAAATAATGCAAATAGTAAACATTAATAAAAAAAAGAACAGATACCCACAGGTTGCCGTTGCATATCATCAATGCGGAGCATTGTATATCACCAACACGAAGTGTTGTATCTCATCAAGCCGCTGTTCATACAGCCTTCGGCTGATGATATGCGCCTACGGCGATGATATACACGCGTACCGCGTGATGATATGCCAAGCCTGCGGCTTGGATAAAAAAAGAAGTAACTTTAGGTAGACAAAAGTTACTTCTTTTTTGCGAAAGAGCGATAAAAGTAGTGTAAGCAGGGGTAAGAACGACCAAAAGTATTGTAGATTCTATTTAGTCTTCTTTTCGTTCTCTCGTATTTCTTGCAGTGAATACGAATTATTGCAAACATTACACTGAAATTCCGTCCATATAAATTTTATGTTTCCCACCATGTAGGTATCTCCGGATGAAAAATCGAAATTCTTTGCTTTTTCAGATTTTGAATTGACTACCTTCGACACTTTAATTGTTGTAAGCAAAGCATTGCAAGCGGGACAATGATGTTTCTTGAACCGCACCCAAAAAGGTCTTGACCATTCCCTTTTTACACCATGAATTTTCATACCGATCACCTCCATTAATAATATTATATCATATTTTTACCAATCAATCAAGGCGAAGCCTTGTATATCATCAATTCCGAAGGAATTGCATCTCATCAACACGCAGTGTTGTATATCATCAAGCCGCAGGATGATCCACGCTGACGCGTGATGAGATACAGCCCGATGGGCTGATGGTATGCACCGCACTTCGTGCGGCGATGATATGCCAAGCCGCGGCTTGGATAAAAAAAGAAGTAACTTTTGGTAGACAAAAGTTACTTCTTTTTTGGCGGAGAGCAAGGGATTTGAACCCTCGAGACGCTTTTGACGCCTACACGATTTCCAATCGTGCTCCTTCGGCCAGCTCGGACAACTCTCCATAAGTCAACGCTCAATAGTTTACATTAAATTATAGAAAAAATCAAGTCTTTTTTTAAAATTTATTAAAATAATTTCGGAGCAGTCAATTCTGACCGCTCCGACAGTTATTTTAGATATCGCAGTTCTTAACTGTTCTCGGGAAAGGAAGAACGTCACGAATGTTTGACATACCTGTGAGGTACATTACACAACGCTCAAAGCCAAGACCAAAGCCTGCGTGACGGGCTGTACCGTATTTACGAAGATCGAGATAGAAATCATAATCTTCAGGATTGAGACCAAGCTCATTCATACGTGTTACAAGCTTATCGTAATCGTCCTCTCTCTGACTGCCGCCGATAATTTCGCCGATACCGGGAACAAGACAGTCCATAGCGGCAACAGTCTTTCCATCGGGATTAAGTTTCATATAGAATGCCTTAATCTCCTTGGGATAGTCAGTTACAAATACAGGACGTTTGAAAACTGTTTCTGTAAGATAACGCTCGTGCTCTGTCTGAAGGTCACTACCCCAATGAACAGGATAATCGAAGTTATCGTTGTTCTTTTCAAGTATCTCAATAGCCTCTGTATAGGTTACTCTACCGAAATCAGAGTTAACAACGTTATTAAGTCTGTCAAGAAGGCCCTTATCGATAAAGCTGTCGAAGAATTTAAGCTCTTCGGGTGCATGCTCAAGAACATAGTTGATAACATATTTGAGCATATCTTCAGCAAGCTGCATATCATCATTAAGGTCAGCAAATGCAATTTCCGGCTCAATCATCCAGAACTCAGCTGCATGACGTGTTGTGTTTGAATTTTCAGCACGGAAAGTAGGACCAAAAGTATAGATGTTGCGGAAAGCCATAGCATATGTTTCACCGTTGAGCTGACCGCTGACTGTAAGGTTAGTTGATTTGCTGAAGAAATCTTCTGTAAAATCAACAGTACCGTCTTTATTCTTGGGAAGATTCTCAAGGTCAAGTGTTGTTACGCGGAACATCTCGCCTGCACCTTCACAGTCACTGCCGGTGATAATCGGAGTATGAACATACACAAAGTTACGCTCCATAAAGAAGCTGTGAATTGCAAAAGCGATAAGTGAGCGTACACGGAAAACAGCCTGGAATGTGTTTGTACGAGCTCTGAGATGAGAGATTGTACGAAGATACTCAAGACTGTGACGCTTTTTCTGAAGTGGATAATCAGGTGTTGATGCACCTTCAATCTCAACTTCTTTTGCCTGGATTTCAAACGGCTGTTTTGCATCAGGAGTAGCTACAAGAGTTCCTCTGACAATAAGTGCAGAGCCAACATTAAGCTTTGCTACTTCGTCAAAGTTAGACATTGTGTCGTGAAAAACTACCTGTAACGGTTCAAAGAATGTACCGTCGTTAAGAACGATAAAACCGAAAGCCTTTGAAGCACGTACACTACGCACCCAGCCGCAGACTTCGATGTCTTTGTCAATATACTGCTGTGTGTTTTTAAACAGCTCACGAATGGTAATGATATTCATTATAGTGATATACCTTTCAGTTATTTTTTCTCTCTCATTTTGCAGTCTTTATTATATGCAGCTTCAACAGCAGCATTAACCGCATTCTCAAATCCGTTTTCCTGCAAAGCAACAATACCCTCTATAGTTGTACCACCGGGAGAACATACCTTATCAATAAGTTCATACGGATGGCTGTCACTTGAAAGTATCATGTCAGCACTGCCTTTTACTGCCTGTGCCGCTACTTCAAGAGCCATAGTTTTGGGCATACCAAGTTTAACTGCAGCACGTGCAAGCTGATCAATATACATATAATTGAACGCAGGTGAACAGCCGCCTATTACACCGAAAACAGCAAACATCTCTTCGGTAATTTCAAATGTTCCTCCGAATGAATTACAAAAACCAAGAAGTGTCTGCTTTTCTTCTTCAGTTACACTATTGCTGATACAAACAGCTGTAGCAGATCCGCAAACGCTTGCATTGATATTCGGCATAATACGTGCGAGTCTTGCGTTATAACCGAGTAAGCTCTTGATATAAGCCAACTCAGTACCTGCAGCAACCGAAACGACAAAAGGATCACTGCTCATAAAGTACTGCGCGTTATCCTGCAAAAGTTTCGGAAAATCTTTTGGCTTAACGGCAAGAATAACCATATCGCAATTCTTTACCAAATCAGCAACACTTGTAAAAGGTTTCACACCATATTTACTGATATTATTAAGACTCGGCTGATAAACATCATATGCATAAAACTCATTGATGCAAAAAAACTCAGTCTGCGATGAACCCGCTACTAGAGCAGTAGCAAGATTACCGGCACCGATAAAACCGATTTTCATAGAAATAAATCTCCGTAATTATTCTACGTCAGAAGTACAGTGAGCACACTTTGTTGCATCAAGTGCAATCTCACTCTTACAGAAGGGACAAGTTTTTGTTGTGGGAGCTGCTTCTGCAACTTCTTCTTTCTTAGCAGCCTTGTCACGAAGCTTGTTAATAGTTCTTACAAGAACAAAAATAACAAATGCCATAATAAGGAAGTTAAGTATAGCGTTGATGAAATTACCGTATGCAAAAACAGCAGCACCTGCTTCCTGTGCAGCTGCAAGTGTGTCGTATTCACCTTCACCAATAACAATAAACATATTGGTAAAATCGACACCCTTTGTAAAAATACTGATTATAGGCATTACAAGGTCGTCAACAAGTGACTTGATGATTGCCTGAAAAGCAGCACCGATGATAACACCGACTGCAAGGTCAATAACGTTGCCACGCATAATGAATGTTTTGAATTCTGACATAAAACCTGATTTTTTGCTCATTATTACACATCCTAACTAAAAATTTTTAAGTATTATAACATACATAAAAATACATTTCAAGTTATAATTGACTATTGTATAAAAATATGCTAAAAATATAATTGAATTAGGAGGTAGAAAAATGCTTCTTGCTATCGATATAGGTAATACAAATATTACACTTGGTATGTTTAAAGATAACGAGCTCTGCTTTGTCAGCAGATTAGCTACACAACGGGTACGGACCAGAGACGAATATGCCTTTGAAATGCTCAATATGTTCAATCTCAATTCAATAGACCCTAAACAATGCCGAGCAGCAATTATCAGCTCTGTTGTACCTGAAATAACACGTGATATTGGCAGCGCTGTAAAACTCACAACCGGATGCACACCCAAATACATTGATCAAAATATACGCACAGACTTAAAAATTGCTACACAGATTCCCGGACAGCTTGGTGCCGATATGGTTGTCGGAGCTGTAGCAGCTATAGATAAATATACACTCCCTTGTCTTGTTATTGATCTCGGTACTGCAAATAAAATGTTTGTTATCGACGGTAACGGCACGTTTCTCGGTTGTACAATTTCAGCAGGCATCGGCCTTTCACTCAATGCATTGTCTACCGGTGCTTCACAGCTTCCTGCAGTCAGCATAAAAGCCCCTGAAAATACTATCGGTACTGAAACAATCAGCTGTATGCAGTCCGGTACTGTTTACGGTACAGCTTGTATGATTGACGGTATGATTGAACGTTTTGAACAAGAGCTCGGTTATTCTTTTTCATCAATAATAGCCACCGGCGGTTATGCAAAACCTATTGTAAAACATTGCAACAGAGATATTTTATACGACGATAATCTTTTGCTTGACGGTTTGAAAACAATATACAATAAAAATATTTAAAGGAATGTTCTGATGCTTGTTAATATGAAAGAAATGCTGATCACAGCACAAAAATCCGACTGGGCTGTCGGTAGTTTCAGTGTTTCTAATATGGAAATGGTTTTAGGTATCATAAAAGCTGCCGAAGAAACAAACAGCCCAATAATTTTACAGATTGCAGAAGTCAGACTGAAGCAGTCACCTCTGGAATTGATTGGTCCGCTTATGGTCGCAGCTGCAAAAAACGCAAAAGTCCCCGTAGCTGTACATTTTGATCACGGACTGACAATTCAAAAAATCAATCTTGCTTTAGATTTAGGCTTTACAAGCGTTATGTTTGATGGTTCACATCTGCCATTAGAAGAAAACATTGCCAAAACTAAGCAGACTGTTGAATTAGCAAAAAAATACGGTGCTTGTGTTGAAGCAGAAATCGGCTGTGTTGGCGGCAGTGAAGATGGAAGTGAAGATATTGCAATCAACTGCACTTCACCTACAGATGCCGTCAGATTTGTAAACGAGACAAATGTTGATGCTTTGGCTATTGCTATAGGAAATGCTCACGGTAACTACAAAGAAACACCTCACCTCAGGTTTGATATACTTTCAAAAGTAAGTGACTGTGTTTCAGTACCGCTTGTTCTTCATGGCGGAACAGGAATTCTGCCCGAAGAATTTATAAAATGCCGTAAAAACGGAATTAAAAAAATTAACATCGCAACAGCTACATTTGACAGTGTACGTGATTCGGTTTTTGAAGCATTCAATAATCATAAAATCAATGGTTACTATGACTTGCAATCTGCCGAAGTCGAAGGTGCTTACCTGAATGCTATGAAGCATATAGAAATTTTCGACTGTGCAGATAAAGCAAAACTTTTCATATAACGGAGGAATAAAAAAATGAACTATTTCAACTTTGACAACACAAGACCTTTCGATGTAATACCCCTCGGAAGAGTTGCTATAGACTTTAACCCTACCGATATGAACAAACCTCTTTCTGAGAGCAGCAACTTCAATAAATACGTGGGTGGCTCCCCTGCCAATATTGTCGTAGGTCTCGCAAGACTCGGTGCAAAGTGCGGATTTTTCGCAAGAGTATCTGATGACCAGTTCGGTGACTATGTAACAAACTATTTCAAGAATGACGGTATTGATGTATCACATATCGTCCGCTGCAAAAACGGAGAAAATCTCGGTCTTACATTTACTGAAATTAAAAGCCCGACTGAATCCAGCATACTTATGTATCGAGATGGCGTTGCAGACCTTATGCTTAATGTAGAAGATATTGATGAAGATTACATAAAAAAGGCAAAAATGCTTGTTATTTCCGGTACATCACTCTGTACATCACCCAGCCGTGAAGCTGCTCTTAAAGCTATGTTCTTAGCCAAGAAAAACGGCACTGTCGTTGTTTTTGATATCGACTACCGCAGTTACACATGGAAAAACAAGGATGAAATTTCTATTTATTATAACCTTGTTGCACAAAATGCAGATATGATTCTCGGTTCAAGAGAAGAATTTGATTTGACTGAAGCAATTATGGGCGGCGGAAATGATGATCTTGCTTCTGCAAAGCTCTGGCACAGCTTCGGTGCAAAACTTATTATTATTAAGCACGGTAAAGAAGGCTCTTACGCTTATGCTGCCGACGGAACCAATTATAAAGTAAACATTTTCCCTGTAAAGATGCTTAAAGGTTTCGGCGGCGGAGATGGTTACGCATCAGCTTTCCTTTATTCAATTCTTAACGGAAAATCTCTTAAAGATGCTCTCGAATTTGCAACTGCTTCCGCATCCATGCTTGTTTCAGCACACAGTTGTTCCGAAGCAATGCCCAAGGTTGAAGCAATAGAAGCATTTATCGCTGAGCAGAAAGCAAACGGTTGCGGTGAAATCGTAACTGAAATATGACGGAGGTAACAACTATGTTAAATGTTGCGATGCTGTCAAAATGGCATGTACATGCAGCAGGTTACGCACGCGATGTTATCGCTTCAGATAAAGCTGTAATTACGGCTGTATGGGATGAAGATGCAAAAAGAGGTACTGATTGGGCAAACGATCTT
>JAZSEX010000032.1:0-6419 GCA_045531935.1 Acutalibacteraceae bacterium
AGCACAATAATGCGTCAAACCCCACAGATATGCGTTAAGCATTATCTGTGGGGTTTTCCTTTTCTTGTATCTTAAAATTTCATTTTAAAGTGCTTTGCAGTTTCGTAAGAGTATAAAATTTCTTGTATCGAAGCCAAAAACGCAGCAAGGCTGTCGCCTTGCGAGGCTTTTGACAAAGATACGGGGAATTTTACTCGAGAAACAAATACTTCCTTATCGGGCACGGGCGTTAGACTCGGATTTTTTACTTTGTTTTATTCTGTTATTTCAACCTTGAATATTGCATCGTTTTTTGATACTGCAAGCTTGCCGAAAAACAGACTGCTGTAATTCTTTACCGTTATCTCCTGCGGAGCTTCAACGGGATATGCCGCATCGTATGACTCTGATTTATGCTTGTCGTTTACCTTTGTGAAAAGATAATTTGTTCCGATTCTGTGCACAAATAATCCGTCAACCTCTATTTTCTGCGGCAGGTAGCAGGTGTAACCGAAATCGTGGTCTTCGGAGTTGGTTGCTTTTATTATATGGCTTGCTACACCCGTGGGGTAAAATTCGCAGTTGCGTATAATCATTTCACCGTTCCACGTTGAGCCGTAGTCTTCACGCAGGTCAACAAAGCTGTCTGATAAAACTATCGTGTTTTCAATCCAAGCCGTACCGCTGCCGATAAGTTTAATTCCGTGGTGTCCGAGTACGCTGTTTATAACCGTTGCATTGAGTACACCCTGGTGTGCGTCAAAGCGTGAGAATGCACAGCCGTCATAAACAAGGTTTTTGCAGTAGTTTGTGCCTGCAATTCCCCAGTAATCGCCGTCGGTTATATCGTTTGTCTGCTTGCAGTTTATGAATTTTGCGTTGACAGAAGTTGCCGCACCTATATCGTAAGTGCCCATTGTTACACTTGTGCCGGCAGATCCTATAGTTGTATACTTCTTGCGACCTGTAAAGGTGCTGTTCTTTACAGTTACGTCTGCACAGCAGGAAAGACTCACAAATGCCGAGTACGGTGCACCTGTCTTACCTTCGTTTTCAACGTCGTGATATAAACCGTCTATAACCGTGTTGGAGCGTCTTACCTGAATACCTCTCGCATAGTAGCTGTATTCGGAAGCAGCATTATTTGCCAATGTTGTAAAGTTACCACCCTTTACAATTAAAATTTCGCTGTCAATCGGGTAAACTACTGCGTTTGTAACTGCCTCAAAGTCCCAGATGAGCGGAGTGTCAGGTGAGATGTTCCCGTTTTCGTCAACTATTATTACGTCTGCCTGATTACTGCCCGAATTCTGGTTTGCACCCTTACGGATATATCTCTTTACGTTTGAATCCGTAAGTACAACAAGGCTCTTGCTCTCGAGCGTAGTGCCTATGTTTGTTGAATCAATTTTAATAGGGGAAACCTTGCCGGTAATATTTTCCGATCCTTGTGACGGTGCTATGTTGAATACCCATGCACTTCTGTTTTCAACGTTTGTGTCGTCAATTATAAATTTTGCGGTTGACCAGTTGACATCGGTCATAATTTGTGCTGTCTTGTTTGCACCGCCTATGTAATACGTTGCGGTTTCGTCTGCCAATACGCTTAAACCGTTTTCGTTTGCATATTCGTGTGTTTTTATAATTGCCTCAAAATCGTCTGTCTTACCGTCACCAGCGGCACCGAAATCTTCATATGTTACGTAGTTTGTGAATGTTTTGCTGTATTCATATCCGTCTCTGAAATCGTAACTGCCGTCTGACTTCAGCAATACTTCATCGGCAAAAGCAGCTATACCTCTTGAAATACCAACCTTTGAGCTGCCTGTGATATAAATATTTCCGCTTTCAACCTTTAAGCTGATGCTGTCATTATTGTTGAGCTCTTCATTGATTATAAATGCTTTATCTGCATTTTCAGATATGTCGATATTAGTACCGCATACTTTGTAAATCTCATTGCAAAGTGTTTCTGCAACGTTTTCATACAGTGCACCTTCGGGTGTTACAACGCTGTATTCTTCAACAGATATACCGTTTACGGTTATTTCTTCGAGAGGTCTTACTATAAACGGGCTTTCGTAGTTTCCCTTTGCAAGCTCGCTCTTAAGTTTAGGCTCAGAAAAAAGCTGAGCAAACGGAGCACTCAGTGCAGAAAAAATGCTCATTATAATAGCGATTATTTTCGTAAACATTTTTATCACCCTTTAGTCGAGTATTGTATCTGCAGTTTCGGCTTTATTTCAAAGCCCATTTCTGCTGCGCTATAACTGCGGGTACGTAGTCGTTTTCTCTTGTGTAATATGCGGTTATCATTTCTCCGTTATCAAGCTCAATCGTAGACGGATAACCCAGGTCATCGGTGTCTTTGCCTTTTGCTATAACGCATTCACTACTCCATGTTTCGCCGTTATCGTTACTGAAAATTGCCCATATTCCGTAGGGCTTGCTTCTGTGCGAAAATGTAGAAATAAGCGTACCTGATGAATGCATAAACAAATGCCCGGGAGCACCGCTGTCATCTCTTGAAATCTGTACAGGCTTTGTCCATGTTACGCCATTGTCAAATGAAACCGACTGGTAAAGGGTGAATAAGCTTTCATCTTCGTTTTCTGCACGCAGGTGGCATATAATTCTGCCGTCAGCCAACTGAAGTGCGTGCGGCTCATAGAAGAATATATCCTTGAATTCTTCGTATTTGTAAATTCCGAGCTCACCGCGCAGTGTCATTTCACCGGTTTCGGTGTTGATTACGTGAGCTTCAATATGGTTATGTATTCCGAGCCTTCTGCCAACCCATAAAACGGTTCCGTCGTTAAGCACGGTAGGTCCGTGCGGTGAAGAAACGGGGGATTTGTATATCGGGCCGAAGGTTTCGCCGCAGTCGTTGCTTATTCTGAAGCTGATACCGAGTGCTTCAGCCTCATCTTCCGGCGATACGGAGTTTATGTAGTCAAAGCACTCCTGAGTCTGCGGCATATTCTCTCTCTGAAATTCAAGTGTGTTGTTAAATGAAGTAGCAATCAGACCGCTTTCTCCGAATACCGTAAGGCCTACGTCTCTGTCATCAAGAACAGTGTCAAAAACAGGCACAGGCTTCGAATATGTTTCACCGTTATCATCGCTGAAGGCAAGTACACCTTTTCCGAAAGGACATATATGCTCAACTCTGTAGCCCGATGCACCAACGCAGATTCTGCCGTTCTGAAGCTTTGCAATAGTAGGCCAGGCAAAATATGCGTGATGACTTTCTGTATTTGTCATAACAATTTGCTGTGAACCGATTAATCTTATATCCATAGCAATCCACCTTTTATAATCAGTATAATTCTATTTTATATAATTACCCGGTTTGTGTCAATAAATAAAAATGCAAGTCAATTTGACTTGCATTTTACCTTCTCTTCGTTTTATTCGACAAATCCCCATATAACGGCGTTGCAAGACCGAATCCGCCTGATACAGTCAGTATTTGACCCGTTGTGTAAGCTGATTCATCACTTGCAAAATACACTGCCGCTGCTGCAATTTCTTCGGGCATACCCATTCTGCTAAAGGGTATATGGCGAAGAAACATTTTTTTGAATTCGTCAGAAAGTTTTTCCTGCACTGCATCTGTTGCCGTCATTCCGGGCAGAACAGCATTACAGCGTATGTTGTTTTTGGCTTCGTGTACTGCAATAAGTTTAGTAAGATAATTGATTGCCGCTTTGCTCGTTCCGTAAGATACCTGCGAAATGTCAGGCACAAGACCGCCTACCGAAGAAATATTGATAATACTTCCTCCTCCTTGCTTTGCCATGTGTCTGACCGCTTCCTTGCTCGCCATAAATACACTTTTCAGGTTAGTATTTACAGTATCAAGAAAAACATCAATATCCGTGTTTGAAAAATCAAGATCTTTGCTTGGGTCTGAAGTGCCGAAGTTGTTTATCAGCACGTCAATACGCCCCGCATCTTTAACAACGTCTTCTGTCATAGTTATATAAGTTTCGGGTTTACCGGCATCGTTATAAACGTAGTTAACCCTACATCCCTGAGCGTTAAGCTTGTCCGCTTCTTCTTTGGCGAGTTCAAGGTTTCTCGCTGCCATATAAACTGTTGCACCCTCTTTGGCACACGCCTTTACGCAGGCAAGACCGATACCTCTGGTAGATGCGGTGATTAAAACAATTTTATCTTTTAATCTCATATCTTTGCTCCTTTTTTACTGTTATAAATTTTCGGAAGAAAAATAACTGTAACAATTCCTAGTGCAACACACGCGATTTCAACTGTTGCAAGTAACCTCACAGAATCTACGGCAGCAACAAATTCGGTTCTTCCGAAGCTTATAAGATTTGCGACTCTGTTAGTGTATAGTGGCACAAACACCGCAACTCCGAACGGAGCGGCAAGGTCACGGAATAGTCCGTATGTTCCTGTGCCTGCACCCGAATCCTTGGATGGGATACCCGACAGAACAACTTTCATGAATATCGTACCGTTTCCTCCGATACCGAATCCGAGTATGCCTAATGAGGCGGCAAGCAGAAGTACGGATGTGCTTTCCGAAAACAAAAGCATAACGGCACATCCGATTCCCGTTATAATCAATGACCCGACAAGTATTCTTTTCGGCTCGTAACGGTCTGCGAGAGGGCCGAGAATAACAGCACCCAAAGACATTCCGATATACATAATAGAGATTGCATATCCTGATATTACAGAATTCTGCGGCTGAGTATAGTTGACAAATACTATAATATTAGTCATATTTGCCTGCATAAGTCCCTGAGTCAGAAACAGTGCAAGCACAGAAAGAATAAAAGCTTTTCTTTTTATAAAATTCCATTTCAGAATAGGGTTTATGGCTTTTTTCTCTGATATAAACAGTCCGACACCTGATATTACAGATGCGATAAGAACTGTAATAAACAACTTGGATTGCCAACCGAAATTCTGACCGAAGGATGGTACACAAAGAAGCAGACTGAAGAAAATCAATATAAATACTGCACCGATACTGTCAAAATTCTCTATCTTTTTTCTTACAGGTGCTTTTTTGTCCTTAATCAAAGCACAAAGAAAAAGAACAACTGCCGAGATTACAACACATACCCATATCATTGTGCGCCAACCGTAGTTCTTTATAATAAGTCCGCCGACAGTCGGTCCGAAGATTACCGAAATACTGGAAATAAACATATAAAGTGCAAAGCCTTTTGCGATTTTATCAGGCGGAAATTCAGTAACAATATATGAGATTACAACCGGTGCAATCGATGCTGCCCCTATGCCGACAATAAAACGGGCAATAAGCATAAATAACAGCGAAGGGGCTACCGCAGTCAGAATATTACCAATCAGAAAAACAGTTATACCGATTAATAATGTTATCCTGCGACCTATCATATCTCCCAGTTTGCCCAGAACAGGGGCAAAGGCTGCGGCAGACATTGCCATGGCAAGTGCCGTCCACGTTGTGTTGTTATACGGAAGATTCAGCTCTTCTACAAAAGCAGGGCTGAACAGCGACGTAAATCCGCCTACCAATCCTACAAGAAAAGCCGCCAGAGCATACGGTGTAAAGCCTTTTATATGTGATTTCTGAAAAAGTTTTTCCATATATTCACTTCCAATCCGCTTGTAGTATAACCGGATTTTTATGTATTTATTTAGCCGCTTTGCAAACCGAATATTGAATTTTATATTGAATCCGAGCAGCTTATGGTTGGATTGGATAGTATAAGAAATATTAATGGCAGAGAGAAAAACTCTCTGCCAAATTTTCTTTTTGCAGACTATAATCAGGTTGAGATATGCTGTTGAAAATTCAATTATACGGTTATTTTCTTTTGTTGTTACAACAGTTATAATACATTTAAACTTAAAGAACGGAGAATAGTAATGAACATTAAAAAAGTTGGCGAACAGATTGCTGTTTTACGAAAAGTAAAAGGACTTACTCAAAGTGAATTAGGAGAACGAATCGGTGTATCATTTCAAGCTGTAAGCAAATGGGAGCGAGGCGAAACATTGCCAGATGTTACTTTGTTGCCTGATTTGGCGAAAATTCTTGAAACAACGGTTGATTTTATTTTGCTTGGAAGTGAAAAGGTTATAGAATATAAAGGGAAGTTTACTGTCACAGATATGAAAAAAGGGTTGAATTGTTTGAAAAATGCCGGTGAATATTTAGGTGCAGAAAATATTATTTATTGTGCAGCAATCAAGGGTATCAATACTGACTTGAACACAGATATTGAAGAAGCCTTTACCAACGACTATGTATTTGAGGCTTTTTTAGCAGAGGCAATAATTCAAAATTTAATTTCAAGATTGTATGTTGATATTAGTGATGTGAAAAATAATTTCAAACACGAGCATTTTAAAAATATTGTTGTTGATTACTGTAACAGATATGGAATTAAGTAACGAAAAACTCCGAGGTATCAAAT
>JAZSEX010000104.1:0-9491 GCA_045531935.1 Acutalibacteraceae bacterium
AGCACAATAATGCGTCAAACCCCACAGATATGCGTTAAGCATTATCTGTGGGGTTTTCCTTTTCTTGTATCTTAAAATTTCATTTTAAAGTGCTTTGCAGTTTCGTAAGAGTATAAAATTTCTTGTATCGAAGCCAAAAACACAGCAAGGCTGTCGCCTTGCGAGGCTTTTGACAAAGATACGGGGAATTTTACTCGAGAAACAAATACTTCCTTATCGGGCACGGGCGTTTGCAAGTGCTTTTTATCTTTTATCAGAAGTTGACAAGACCGAACACAAAAATAACTGTTGCCGAAAGCCAGAAGAAAGGCTGTACGGTGGCAGAACCTCCGAATGAAGCTATAAACTCTTTGCTGTTTTTGGATTTTTGTCGGTTTTCTTTTACCGTTACAGGGTGGAAAATAGCCGCAAAGTCGAAAACAAGATAACCGAAGCAACAGAATGTCCAGATTTCGATAAGATTAAAGCCTCTTACAGCGTGAACGGTAAGAATCGCCGCACCGATTAAAATCAGCACTGCACGAATAAGCTTTATATGTTTATATTTATTGAATCGTTCCTTTGCATCGTGAAATGCAACAACAAAGTACATCACAAAGCCGCAGATAAGCTGAGCCATTGTTATGGAACCGAGCATAATAAGACAAAGCGGTGCAACCATATAAAAAGGACGCTCAATAACATCGAGTATGTTTTCATCAGCTTTGCTGAATTTTTTACTTGTGAAAAGGAAGGCTATACAGATAATCAGTGCACAGAAAACCCACGGTAATACAGCTTCAACCATAGAAGGTATACCACACCACAACTTGCCCGAAGCCTCTGCCTCGGCAAGATTCTCAGCCGCCAGAGGCCAACCGAGAGCAAACGCAACACCTATAATAAGACCGTTGA
The DNA here is from genome assembly GCA_045531935.1 of Acutalibacteraceae bacterium. Taxonomy (GTDB): domain Bacteria; phylum Bacillota; class Clostridia; order Oscillospirales; family Acutalibacteraceae; genus UBA8612. The sequence goes on from JAZSEX010000104.1 coordinate 895, forward strand.
AACAGCCTTGAACAAATTCCATTATCTTCCAGCCGTCAACAACGTTATACTTGCTCAGCACACCAAACATGTGCTTGCCTTTTTGTGCCGAGCAAAGCTGCTTATCAAAAATTGAAATGCCGACAACCCAGCCTGACGAGCCGGCAAGAGCACCTGCCGCACACATAAGAATACCGAAGATATCCTTACGGTAAACCATAAGCACAAGCAGAGCGGCAATTACCGCAAGATTACGGCCCCATTCCTCACGCCTTTTGTCAGAAAAACATACTTTGGGCATTTTGCCGTTTTCAGGGTCATACGGTGTGTTGAAAATACGGTAACCAATCTGCTGTATAAACGGCACAAGTGCAAAGAAAATAACAAAATCGTACCATTTATATACAGCTCCGCTTACCGCAGAGAAACTGATGCCGAGAAAGCCTGCACCAAGACAGCCCCATATTGAGCCTTTGAACCCCAGTGCAAGGTAACCGAGTGATGGGTTGTGCCACGAGGTACCGTGGTTGAGAATAAGTCCCATTGTCGAGCCGTAGGTTTCCATACCGCCGTAAAAATAGCCGAGTGCACCTGCGGCAGAAAACAAGAAAACATTCTGCATAAGCAAGTCAGAGCCTGTGTACCACGTACAGATAACGCCCAGAAGTGCACCCGGCAGCATCGCACCTTTTTCGCCGCCTATTGCAGAGCCGCGCACACCCCAGCCAAAGCACATACAAAGCATACTTGCGGCAAGAAAAACAAATATATTCTGAGTTTCCATACAACGAGCCTTTCTTTACAATTTGAATAATAAAAATACTGTCTGCAGTTAATTTTATTAACTCAAACTGTGCTTTTGTTGATTTTATGCGTTTTCAAACGTTCTTTCAATAACGTTATCCTGCAAGCCTTCGTCAAGGTTTACGAAGTAGTCACTGTAGCCGCCGACGCGCACTATGAGGTTGCGATGATCTTCCGGGTGTACCTTAGCATCAAGCAGGTCTTCTGGTGAAACAACGGTAACGGTGTATTGCTGTCCGCCGCCTGCAAAAAACGTTTTTGCAAGAGCAATAAAAGATGCCTTGCCTTTTTCTGTATTAAACAGCTTTTTGTCGAATTTATTCTGGAACACAAATCCGCTGCAGGCATCTGTGTGGTTGTATCTGAGAACGGATTTTATCTGTGCCGTAGGTCCGTTTGTGTCGCGTCCCGGTGTTGCGGCAATACTGTCTGCAAGAAGCGGCTCGCCTTTGAGCTTGCCGTTAGGCAGTGCGGCTGTCCTGCGTCCGTAGTTTGCGGCACGGCTGAACGTGCTGCAGCCGCCCGTATATATACCGCCTCTGTAGGTTTTATTGCGTTTGAGATATGTGAAAAAGCGGTTGAGCACACGTGCGGTAATTTCGTCTACAGCCTCTATATCGTTGCCGAATTTCTCACAGTTTTTAAAATCGTGATGCAGCTGTTCGTATCCTTCAAAATTTGAGTTCAGTGCATCAACAAGCTGAGCCATTGTGTACTTTTTCTCGTCATAAACAAGCTTTTTAACAGCATAAAGGCTGTCACCCGTATCGGCAATGCCTTCAGCCAGAATCTGTCCGTGATTATAAAGAGGACCGCCGTTACGGTAGTCACGTCCTTTTTCAAGGCATCCGTCTATAAGGCAGGAGCGAAGAGGATGCGGCTCAAATAAGGCACGAACGTGCTGGTATGTGTTTGCACTTGAGCAGGAGTTGTAGGTTACATGCTCGAGCTGATTCATAAAAGCACGCTCAAACTGCTCATAAGTCTCAAAAGCTTTCGGGTCACCGGTTTCGATTGAAATCTTTTCACCCGTCATAGCGTTTATACCGTTGTGCAGTGTAAATTCAAGGCACTTTGCGAGGTTGACTTCACCGTCTTCAAGACCCATATGACTTTTGCCTAAAATATCTATCTGGTTACAGCCGTTCATACAGTAGCTGTGGCTGTCCTCGGGCGGAATACCTATCTTTTCAAGTGCGGTACAGACTACGTCGTCGTTATACAGTGCGGGAAGTCCCGTGCCTGTTGCAAGCGTATCGGCAATTTCATTCCAGAGCTTATCGGGTGTGTTTCTGTGCACTCGGCAGGTAAGATTTGGTGTGTTGTAGCCTTTCTTTCTGACCATAGCCAGAATTTCGTATGTAAGATCATTTGATTCATCGTTGAAATGTTTATCACTGCCCGATATGCATAGATTCCACGAGCGATGGTCGTGAAAATATTCCCACAGTCTGTCAATCAGGTCGGTTGCTTCTTCTTTGTTCTGAGTCTTTAAATATGCGGGGTACATATATTGGTCGAATCTGCCGGGTGAATCACTGCCGTCAAGTGCAAAGACAAGCATAAAAGAGCACATCGCGGAAGTGAAATCGTAAGCAGGCTTTTTCGGCACTGTTTCAAACGCTTCTGCCATACGCAGAAGAAATGCTTTTTCATCTGTATTGCCGCAATTTTCAGCTTTTTCGAGAGCGTATAAATGGTATCTTTCACCGATGATGTCCATTGCATCAAGTGCATAAGAGCATGAGCAGTAAAACGCATTTTCATTGGGAGTCTTCGTGCGGTTTTGCTCGATTATCTGACGGATATGTTCAGTACCGAAGTTGATGATTTTGCCGTAATCGGGGTTGCCGTGACCGCCCCAACCGCCGCCCCACTCGGCACCTGAGCGGTCAAGTGCCTCGGTAGACTCGCAGAAAAGCCTTTGAGATTTGTTTCTGAATAAATTTATTTCGCTTATGTATCTCTGTAAAGTTTTTTTGTGTTCGGGAAATTCTTCGGCAAGCTTTAAAATATTATCGGTGTTGAACCAAAGGCCCTCGGAAGGTGAGTAGCCTGAAGTTGCGTATTTTGTTTCAAACGCGGTTTCGGGCAATAAATTACGAGAAAATTTTATTTCGATATTCTTCGCGGCGTGAAGCAGAGCAAGACCTACTCTTTCACGGTGTTCAAGCGATTCGTCGAGAAAATATCCGTAAAGAAAAGGGTCAATGTGAGCTAATTCAGTCATAAATAAATCCTTTTTTATTCTGAGATTTTAACATCAATTCCGTAAGAAGAAAACAGTGAGCACCAGCGAGATGTATCGGCCTGACCTGCACTGTCGTGAACTTAATGTGATTCTTTACCGAGCTTTTCGGCTTTTCCGATACCGAGAGTATGGTAGGGCATAATTTCTGCGTATCTGTATTTTCCTTTGTTTATATTGAGAAAATCAGCCAGCTTTGCAATATCTTCGTCGCTGTCATTACATTCGGGTATTAACGGCAGGCGTATAATAATATCCGCTTTTCTGTCCGTAAGATAGCTGAGATTTGCCATTATATGGGCGTTATCTGCACCTGTAAGCTTGCGGTGCTTTTCGGGGTCGATGCATTTTATATCATACAGAAACGTTGTGCCGAGGTCTGCGGCTTTTTCGTAAAAGTCTCTTGTACCTGCACCGCAGGTTTCAAGTGCAGTGTTAATTCCAAGGCTCTTTGCAAGTGACAGAAGTTCAAGCGTGAAATCCGGCTGATACGACGGCTCACCGCCCGTAACGGTAAGACCACCGCCCGAGGTATCATAGAACATTTTATCTTTTATTACCTCGTCAATAACTTCAACTGCGGTCATTTCTTTGCCGATAATTTCGTTTGCATCGTTAAGGCAAATTTCGGTGCATTTGCCGCAGACAGTACATTCGGTACGGTAAATTTTAAGCTTGCCGTTTTCAATTCTGCGTGCAGGGCATACGTCGGTACATTTTCCGCAGGATGAGCATTTCTGCTCGCTGAAAGAAAGGGCAGGGGATTTATCAAAACTTTCAGGGTTATGACACCAAATGCATCTCAGAGGACAGCCTTTCAGAAACACGCAGGTGCGGATACCGTCACCGTCGTGTATGCAGAATTTCTGTATGTTGAATACGAGTCCCAATTAAATGCCCCCGTGTCAGATTTTAATTTCAAGGTATTCGCTCGTGTTGCCCCATACGTCTTCGGCACATACCTTTAACGTGAGATTTTTGCCGAGTGCAATAAATCCGTCAAAGGTTATGGCTTCGGGCTTGTCGGCAAAGAAGTAATCGGAAAAAGCCCAGCCTTCGTGTACTGTTTTTCCATTTTCATTTGTAACACAAATTCTGTAAATAAAGACCTCATTGTCTTCGTTTACCTGTGCCTGGGGTACGGTAACGTAATGCTTCAAATTCTTTTTCTCATAGCTGAGAGCTGCTCCCTCTGCAAAAACGGGAGCAGAGGCTTCGGTTTTTCTTGTTTCAAACGAATATTTTGTCTTGTTCTCTTCAGCTATATTGTCGATGAGGAATTCACGCATAATCTTTCCTTCATCAACGTCAAGCACTCTTACAAGCACTCTGTTATCTGCATCAACTTCGATGATAAGTGCCTGGCTCATTCTGTCTTTTTCTTCGGGGAACTGACCGTTTTTGCCGTCAACTGCAAGCTCATAATAGGCGAGACCGCCGTCATTTATAGCGGTAAAATTGCCTTGCCATACAGCTCTCGGGTCGTTGGCAGGAAAGTGAGAGTGGCCTGAAATATGTACGACCTGAGGATATTTTGAAAGCACATCGGTGAATACGTCAAGCCCCCAACCGTCGGTTTCACTGCTGCCGTAAACAGTGTCCAGTACGTGCTCGTGCTGGAATACGAAAACAGGCTTGTTAGGATCTTCTGCAACTGCGGCGGCGATGTTTTCATCGAGCCATTTTACCTGCTCATCTGTGTAGTGCTTGAGTGTTTCCGAGCGTGAAATGCCTATAAAATGGAATCCGCCGATTACTCTGTGAAAGTCGGTTTCCTGACCTGTTATACCGGTGAACACCTTAAGGCTGTTGTTGGAAAAAGTATAGCTGTCGTGAGATTTGGCTACTACTGCAAGTCGCTCGGTCTCTTCGCGTATTTCAACGTCTGTTACAGCGGCAAAAGCAAAAAATGAGCTTGCATAGCCGCTGTCCGTAATGTCGCCCGAAAATACGACTGCATCCAGCTTGTTGTAGTCCTCGTCGGCATCGCTTAAAGCATAAGCGGTTTTCATCATCGCAGAAATTCTCTGACAGCCTGTGTCACCGAGCTTTTTTATATGTGTGTCGCTCGTAGCGACAAATCGCATAACGGGTACAAAATCATCCTGCCCGATTTCGGGAACGGGTGCAGTGAACGACGGTGTCAAGGTTGAAGCAAAATATGTAAATATGCTGAGAATGAAAGCGGTTATACTTGATATTATGTTCATATATTTGTTCTCCTTTTATTTTATACTGTAATATTTTAACATACCGAAACTTTAAAAACAAGTAAAGTTACAGCTGAATTTGTTTGCAAAATAAACGCTGATGTTGTATATTAAAAAAGAAGATGTTTTTTAAGGAGACTTATTATGAAAACACCCGATATATTAATCAGAAAAGCCGAAGAGCTCGAAGCGAAGATGCAGCGTGTTTTTCCTGCACTTGCACCGCTTGCAAAGCAGTGCTTTCTCAATACGATAGAAACTACAACAAAACAGCTTGATGACGGCAGTTATTTTGTTATCACGGGCGATATTCCCGCTATGTGGCTGCGTGACAGTGCCGCACAGCTAAAGCCCTATATCAAGTACGCACCGCAGGATGAGGATTTGAAAGAAATTCTCCGCGGCGTTATCGCAAGGCACGCGGCTTACGTAACGCTCGACCCTTATTCAAACGCTTTCAATGCCGAGCCTAACCCCGATAAATGGAAAGACCCTTCGGATTTTGACCACGAGCTCATATGGGAGCGTAAGTATGAGGTCGATTCGCTCTGTGCTTCGGTCTATCTTCTGTACGAATATTACAAGGTTACGGGTGACAGCAAGGTTATTACACCAGAAACTGAAAAAATGCTTGAAACAATAGCTGACCACTTTATAAAAGAACAGCACCATACTCAGAATTCTACATACTTCTTTGACAGAAAGGACTGTCCCGAATCCGATACTCTGCCTTTCGGGGGCTACGGCAGACCTGTAAACTTTACGGGTATGACCTGGTCGGGCTTCCGTCCGTCAGACGATGCCTGCATTTTTAATTACCTTGTGCCGTCAAATATGATGGCTGTTGTTGCAATGCGTAATGCCGCTCAGCTTGCAAAAGACTGCTTCGGTAATGAGGCACTTGCAGAGAAATGCCTTAAGCTCGCTGCCGAAATCGATAACGGTATCAAGACTTACGGTATAGTAAATCATCCGAAATACGGCAGAATTTATGCCTACGAAACCGACGGCTTCGGCAACTACAACCTTATGGATGATGCCAATTCTCCGAGCCTGCTTGCCGCACCTTACCTCGGCTATTGCAGTAAGGATGACGAGGTTTACCGTAATACAAGGCGCTTTATTCTGTCACACGATAACCCGTATTATTTCGAGGGTAAGGTTGCCAAAGGTGTCGGCAGCCCCCATACACCCAAAGACCATATCTGGCATATCGCACTTACAATGCAGATTATAACAAGCTGTGATAAAGCAGAAATCAACGATTGCCTCGATATGCTGAGTAAAACCCACGCAGGCACTAACTTTATGCACGAATCATTCCACGTCGATGACCCTGCAAACTTTACAAGAGTTTGGTTTGCCTGGGCAAATACACTCTTTGCTCAGATGCTTGAGGGGCTGGAAGAATAAAAATAATACTCTGATATACGGAGGCAGAAATGAGCAATACAGAAAACGCATCAAATATATTTCAGGTAAAAGGCAAAGAATTTTTACTTAACGGCAAGCCTTTTAAAATTTATTCGGGTGCAATGCACTATTTCCGCACTTTACCCGAGTATTGGGAAGACAGACTTCTCAAGCTTCGGCTTGCAGGCTTCAATACAGTTGAAACCTACGTCTGCTGGAATCTTCACGAGCCGAAAAAGAGCGAGTTTGATTTTGAAGGAATGCTTGATATATCGAGGTTTCTTGAAACAGCAAAAAAAGTCGGCTTATATGCTATAGTCCGTCCCGGTCCTTATATCTGTGCAGAATGGGATTTCGGTGGATTTCCTGCATGGCTTCTCAGCGATAAGAACGTTGAGCTTCGTTGCAATAACGAAATTTATCTCGGACACGTACGCAGTTATTTCAAAAAGCTTTTTGACGTTATCAGACCTCAGCTTATCACAAACGGCGGTAACGTAATTGCTGTGCAGGTTGAGAATGAATACGGCAGTTATTCTAACGATAAAAAATATCTTAACGCACTTTCTGATATGTACGATGAATTCGGAATTGATGTGCTTAAATTCACTTCCGACGGTGACTGGTGCAATATGCTTTCGGGCGGAACGATTGACGGTATTTTGCCTACACTCAATTTCGGCTCACGTGCCGCAACAGCCTTTGATGCGTTGAAGCCTTACGGTGAATTGCCGAAGATGTGTACGGAGTTCTGGTGCGGATGGTTTGACCACTGGGGCGAAAAGCATCACACAAGAACAGCAGATGACCTTATCCCCGAGCTTGAAGCTTTCTTAGAACAGGATGCATCTTTCAATATGTATATGTTCCACGGCGGAACAAACTTCGGTTTTACGGCAGGTGCGAACCACCAGAACGGCTACGAGCCTACGGTAACGAGCTACGATTACTGTGCACCGCTTACCGAATGGGGTGATTACACAGATACGTACCATAAGGTGAGAAAGCTGCTTTGCGAGCATCAGGACATTCCTATGACTCAGCTGCCGCCCTCACCTGTAATGCAGGATATCGGTACGGTAAAGCTAACGGAATCTGCGGATTTGTTCGAGAATCTTGAAAATATAGCACAGAAGCATTATTCACCGCTTCCGAGAAATATGGAAACTTACGGACAGAATTTCGGACTCATTTACTATGTGACAAGGCTTAAGGGCGAGTACGAAGCGGGTCCGCTAATGGTTGATGACGTGCACGATTATGCGTACGTTTATTTTGAAAACAAGAAAATAGCAACAATAAACAGATGCAAAGCATCATCCGCTTCTTACAAAGCAAGGTTGAAAAAACAGCTTGATATAGGCGGAACACATAACGAAAGTGAAATAGGCGTTCTCGTAGAAGGTATGGGCAGAGTAAATTACGGCAAAGAGCTTTACGACCGTAAAGGCATTTCGGGCATCCGTTATATAAATCAGGTCCTGACGGATTTTGACGTTTATACAATTCCTCTGGATAACCTTGAAAACCTTAAGTTTGACAGTGTCAAAGCAGAGAGTAAAAATTGCCCTGTATTCCTTAAAGGTAAGTTCAAAGCAGGGGAAGGGGAATGCTTTGTAAATATGAAAGGTTTTACAAAGGGCTATGTTTTTGTCAACGGCTTTAATCTGGGCAGGTATTGGAATATCGGTCCGCAGACAGCTTTGTACCTCCCGGGTGCGCTGCTTAAAGAAGAAAACGAAATTATCGTTTTTGAAATGGAAAAATATACTTCAGCCAAGGTTACAATTCAGGCTGAGCCTGTGTTAGGGTAAAATAAAACATCTCCCGAATGACAGTAAATCTGCATAGGTCCGTAAAAAACGGACAATGAAAAAAACACCCTCCTATGGTAGAATAAAGATAACTACCATAGGAGGAATTTTTATGCCCAGAAGTTACAG
>JAZSEX010000113.1:0-25753 GCA_045531935.1 Acutalibacteraceae bacterium
CTCCTTAGCGTTCTTTATAATCTCACAAACCATAATACAGTTAGCAAGAGCTGTATCTTTAATGAGGGTTATAATCTCATTTGACATCGGCGGAACGATACGCTGGATAACCTGCTTGAGGATAATCTTTCTGAAAATCTGAGATTTAGTAAGACCAAGCACATAGCCTGCCTCATACTGGCCCTTGGATATGGACTCGATACCGCCTCTGTAAATCTCAGAGAAATAGCAGGCATAGTTAAGACTGAACGCAATAAGTACGGCAAGTATTCGACCTGCATCTGCTATACCGTACTCAAGGAACATAAACCTGTCAACCTGACCGAAAATCTGATAATCAAACAGGAGACCGGGCACATAGTAGATAATAAATATCTGAAGCATAAGAGGAATACCTCTGACAATCCAGACAACTACCTTTGAAATTGACTTGACAACTTTAAAACGGCTCATTGAACAGAAGGCTATAGGCAAACCAAGCGGTGCGCCGCAAAGCAGCGTCACCGCAAAGATAAGCAAAGATATTTTAAAGCCGTCGAACAAAAACGCCGTGACTTCTAAAAAGGACATGTTAAAACTCCAATTAGTATATCTTTAAGTAAGAATTATTTCTGATCTGCGAAATCAGTAATAGCTGTATTGGAAACACCGTACTTCTCAGCAAGAGCTGCGATTGTACCGTCTGCTGCAAGTGCTTCGAGCTGTGCGTTTACGTTAGCTGTAAGTTCGCTGCCCTTCTTGAAGCCGATTGCATAGTACTCAACATCGCTGGAAAGGTCTTCTACGATTGCAAGGTCTGCATAGTCACCGTTACCGACATAAGCCTTTGCAAGCTGTGCGTCAACAACTGCGAAATCAGCTGTCTTACCGACAACCTCTGTGAGACACTCTGTCTGCTTTGTGAAGCCCTTGAATGCTGTGCCTTCGAAAGCCTTTGCATAAGCTTCGCCTGCTGAACCGCTTTCAGCAACGCCGAACTTACCGTTGAGGTCAGCTGCTGTAGCGATACCGGAATCCTTCTTAACAACGACTACCTGGCGGTTTTCCATATAGTTGTAGGAGAAGTCAACCTTCTCTGAACGGAGGATACCGTCATCATCTGCTGTGTTGCAGGTGAAACCGTTCCATACGCAGTCGATTGTGCCGGAATCGAGGTCAGTGTACTTGCTGCTCCACTCGATCTCCTGGAAGATAACCTTATAGCCGAGGTTAGCGAAAACCTTTTCAGCAAGCTCTGTATCATAACCGATAAGCTTACCGTTCTCGTCAAGGTAGTTCATGGGCTCATAGATTGTGTAGCCGACAACAACAGTCTTTTCTGTTGCATCGGGAGCTTGTGTACCGGTTTCGGGTTCATCATTACCATTACCGCCGCAAGCTGCGAAGCAGAATACCATTGAAAGTGCAAGAAGAAGTGCTAAAAACTTTTTCATAATAAATACAACCTTTCATTTCTTTAATGTGTTAGCATTTTAACATATTAGCACGTTAAAGTAAAGTCTTTTTGTAAAATTCGGTATTTCACACGAATAACACAGGTTACAGACCTGCAATTTATGTATTATTTCGCATTTGCGGCAACAAAAAATACGCCCTGCCGTAAGACAGGGCGTATCGGATTTAAAAGATGTTAAGAAGTTAAGCGTGACTTACTTGGAAGCCTTCTTTGTCTTCTTCTCTTCAACCGGAGCTGCGTCGTCATTTACGAGCTCGATGATACACATCTCTGCTGCGTCACCACGGCGGGGACCGGTCTTGATGATACGGCAGTAGCCGCCGTTAACATCCTTGTACTTGGGGGCGATTTCGTCGAAAAGCTTTTTGACAACATCTTCTTTTGTAACAAAAGCAAGAGCCTGACGCTTTGCAGCGAGAGTGTTGTCCTTTGCGACGGTGATCATTTTTTCCGTTAATGAACGGACTTCCTTAGCTCTTGTAACGGTAGTTTCGATCTTGCCGTTCTCCAAGAGATAAGTAACCATTGCACGAAGCATTGCCATACGGTGATCGCTGGCTCTGCCGAGCTTTCTGGTACCGGGCATTTAAATCACTCCTTTGCCGATAAATAAAAGGCTAATAGTTGTGGTTAAAAATTATTCTTCGTCCTTGCGAAGGTCAAAGCCGAGAGATCTGAGCTTTGCAACAACTTCGTCAAGTGACTTCTTACCAAGGTTTCGAACCTTCATCATGTCTTCTTCAGACTTGTTGATAAGGTCTTCAACCTTGTTGATTCCGGCTCTCTTCAAGCAGTTGAAGGAGCGTACGGGGAGGTCAAGTTCCTCAATGGTCATCTCCAGGACTTTTTCCATTACGTTGTCGTCCTTAACGACCATAACCTCTGTGTCAAATGCCTCGTCTGACAAATCTCCGAAGAGACTGAGATGCTCGTTGAGGATCTTGGCACCGAGAGAAACGGCTTCCTTAGCATTGATGGTGCCGTCTGTCCACACTTCAAGCGTAAGCTTGTCGTAGTCAGTAATCTGACCGACACGTGTGTTCTCTACTGTGTAGTTCACCTTAAGAACAGGTGTATAGATTGAGTCAATTGCAATGACACCGATTACGGGCTGAAGAAGCGCCTTATTACGCTCTGCAGAGACATAGCCGCGACCCTTGTCGCAGGTAAGCTCCATGCTCAGGTGAGCATCTGCATCGAGTGTAGCGATGGGCAGCTCGGGGTTGATGATTTCAACCTCGCTGTCAGTGCTGATGTCGCCTGCTGTGACAACACCTGCGCCTGATGCATCGATGTACATTGTCTTGGGACCGTCGCCGTGGATTTTGAGGATTACACTCTTGAGATTAAGAACGATTTCTGTAACGTCTTCCTTGACGCCCTTAATCGTTGAAAACTCGTGGAACACACCGTCAATCTTGACAGATGTGATTGCATAGCCGGGCAGTGAGGAGAGAAGTACTCTTCTCAGGCTGTTGCCGAGTGTTGTGCCGTAGCCACGCTCAAGCGGCTCAAGCACAAATTTTCCGTAATCTCCACTTGCACTGAATTCGGCAGTTTCGATTGTGGGCTTCTCGATTCCTATCATTCAAAACCCTCCTTGTTAAATTGAGTAAATAAGACAGAAACTCAAAAACATTATTTCGAGTAGAACTCAACGATGAGATGCTCTTCAACGGGAGTAGCAATCTGCTCACGATCGGGAAGAGCTACAATCTTTGCCGTTGCAGCCTCTGCGTTGAGGTCAAGCCACTGGGGAACAGGACGACCGTCAGACTCGAGAAGAGCCTTGAACTTATCGCTTTCCTTGCTCTTAGCCTTGATGGCAACCTCGTCACCAGCCTTTGTGAGATATGACGGGATGTCTACCTTCTTGCCGTTGACTGTGAAATGGCCGTGTGTGACAAGCTGTCTTGCTTCTGCACGGGAGTTAGCCCAACCGAGGAGATAAACGATGTTATCAAGACGGCTTTCGCAGATTCTGAGCAGGTTCTCACCGGTAACGCCCTGACGGCGCTCAGCCATAAGGAAATACTTGTGGAACTGACCTTCCTGAATACCGTAGTAACGCTTAGCCTGCTGCTTTGCACGAAGCTGAACGCCGTACTCGGAAGTCTTCTTGCGGCTCTGGCCGTGCTGACCGGGAGCGTACTGACGACGCTCGAGAGCACACTTGCCTGTGTAGCATCTTGCACCCTTGAGGAAAAGTTTCTTACCCTCACGGCGGCAAAGCTTACAAACCGCACCTGTATATCTTGCCATAGTAATTACACCTCCTGAAAAATAAGGTTATACGCGTCTTCTCTTGGGGGGACCGCAGCCGTTGTGGGGGATGGGAGTTACGTCCTTGATCATGCTGACTTCAAGACCTGCTGTCTGAAGAGCTCTGATTGCAGCCTCACGACCTGCGCCGGGGCCCTTAACGTAAACTTCAACATACTTCATGCCGTGCTCCATAGCAGCCTTTGCAGCTGTCTCTGCAGCTGTCTGTGCTGCGAAAGGAGTGGACTTTCTTGAACCTCTGAAGCCCATCTCGCCTGCACTTGCCCATGATACAGCGTTACCCTGTGTATCAGTAATTGTTACGATAGTGTTGTTGAAGGTGGATTGAATATGAGCAGCACCACGCTCGATGTTCTTACGCTCACGGCGTCTGCGGGTTGCGCCGGCCTTTTTAACATTAGCTTTTGCCATTTCTTACTTCCTCCTTCACTTACTTTTTCTTGTTAGCGATCGTCTTCTTCGGACCCTTACGAGTACGAGCATTTGTCTTGGAGCGCTGACCTCTTACGGGGAGGCTCTTACGATGACGAACGCCGCGGTAGCAGCCGATTTCGATAAGTCTCTTGATATCGAATGCTGTTTCTCTTCTGAGATCACCTTCGACCTTTACATTATGGTCGATGTATTCACGGAGCTTGGAAACCTCGTCCTCTGTGAGGTCTTTAACTCTCGTGTCGGGATTAATACCGGTAGCCGCAATAATATCGTTTGCGGTCTTGGGACCTATACCGTAGATGTAAGTGAGACCGATCTGGACTCTCTTATCTCTGGGCAGGTCGACACCTGATATACGTGCCATTTTACAGTTGCACCTCCGTTAATGGTTTGCGTCAGATTAACCCTGACGCTGCTTGTGCTTCGGGTTTTCACAGATTACCATGATCTTACCCTTACGCTTAATGATCTTGCACTTCTCGCAAATTTTCTTTACAGAAGGTCTGACTTTCATTTGGAATACCTCCTTGATAATACGCTGTGCTTATTTTGTTCGCCACGTAATGCGGCCCTTTGTCAGGTCGTACGGTGACATTTCAACCGTTACTTTATCGCCGGGAAGGATGCGGATGTAGTTCATTCTCAGCTTACCTGAGATATGAGCAAGCAGCCTGTGTCCGTTCTCAAGCTCAACCTGGAAGGTTGCATTAGGCAGCGCTTCGATTACTGTACCTTCAACTTCTATCATATCCTGTTTTGACATAACTCTTTACCTCCCTGAGTTCAGGTCATCCGGCCTTATTGCGGCCAGTGCTCTTCTTAAACTGCGATTGGTTGCCATTTCGCTGTCTTTTAACACTTTTTCAGTTGATACCGTGTGTTTCGGATTTTTACGCTTCGGCTTTTCGAGCCTGCGTTCTTTACCGTCACACAACAGCAACATTCCTGAATCCGTACCGACAACAGCCATCAGCTTATACTTGTCACGCCCCGCTTCTGAGCGGACGACGCTTCCGATTCCGAGCTCCATAATCCGTTACCTCATTCTACAGTGAGTATCTTCGGACCGTCCGCTGTTATTGCAACGGTATGCTCAAAATGTGCGGACAAACCACCGTCTTTTGTCTTGATAGTCCATCCGTCTGACAATTGTCTGACTTCGTAGCCGCCCATATTGATCATGGGCTCAATGGCCAGAGTCATGCCCGGTAACAGGCGCACACCACGTCCGGGTGTGCCGTAGTTCGGTACGCTTGGGTCTTCGTGGAGCTTGGCTCCGATACCGTGTCCTACAAAATCTCGGACTACGGAGAAGCCTCTTTCCTCGCAATAGGTCTGGACTGTGCTTGAAATGTCGCCGATTCTGCCGCCTGCAACAGCCGCCGCTATGCCTTTATAAAGGCTTTCGCGAGTGGTGTTGATCAGCCGCTCCGCCTCAGGGCTTATTTTGCCCGCAGCGAAAGTGGCGGCATTATCGCCGTTGTAGCCGTCCAGCACTGCACCAAGGTCGATACTTACGATATCGCCTTCCTTGATAACACGCTTCTTGCTCGGAATTCCGTGAATGACCTCGTCGTTTATGGAAATGCATGCCGTGGCAGGAAAGCCGTTGTAGTTAAGAAAGTTGGGCTTTGCACCCTGCTTAATTATATACTCATAAGCTATGCGGTCAATTTCTTCGGTTGTTACGCCGGGCTGTACCGCCTCGCCTGCCACTCTTAATGCTCCTGCCGAGATTCGGCAAGCCTCACGCATGAGACTCAGCTCTCGGTTTGTTTTGAGCACTATCATGCTTAATCCTCCAATGCCTTGAGGGTAAGTGCTGTAGTATCAGCAACTTCCTCCTGGCCTTCAACTATGCGAAGAATACCCTTCTTCTCATAGTAGCCCTTAAGCGGCTCTGTCTGCTCATGGTAAACATGAAGTCTGTCAAGAACCGTGTCAGGATGATCGTCCTTACGCTGAATCAGCTCGCCGCCGCATGCGTTGCATACGCCGTCAACAGCCGGTTTCTTATATTCAAGGTGGTAGGATGCGCCGCAAGCTTTGCAGACACGTCTGCCGGACATTCTTGCTGCGATCTTTTCGTCTGCCACCTCAATGCTGATTACTCGGTCAATGGAAACGCCCATTGTGTCGAGTGCCTCAGCCTGGGGAATTGTTCTGGGGAAGCCGTCAAGGATGAAGCCTGCTGCGCAGTCATCCTTTGCAAGACGCTCCTTGATGATGCCGATAACGACATCATCGGGAACAAGCTGACCTGCATCGATAAATGACTTTGCCTTGAGACCCATCTCTGTGCCGTTGGCAAGGGCTTCACGAATTATATTGCCGGTTGAAATAGCAGGGATTGCAAGCTTCTCGCTGATTACTTCAGCCTGTGTGCCCTTACCTGCGCCCGGAGCGCCGAGAAGAATAAGTTTCATAACGTTAGTCCTTTCCGGCAAAAGCCTTAATCAAGGAAGCCCTTGTAGTGACGCATCATCATCTGGCTTTCAAGCTGCTTGACTGTTTCAAGAGCAACACCGACCATAATGATGATAGATGTACCGCCGAGTGAGATATTCAGGCCTTCTTCTACGCCGCCAAGCTTGAGGCAAGCTGTAGCAATCTGGCTGAATACTGTCGGGAAAAGAGCTACGACACTCAGAAGGAGTGCACCCATAAGGGTAAGTCTTGACAGGATTTTTGCAATATAATCGGATGTGGGCTTACCGGGACGGATACCCGGGATAGCACCGCTGTTTTTACGGATATTGTTTGCCATTTCGATGGGATTGTACTGAATCTGTGCATAGAAGTATGCAAAGAAGATAATCATTACGAAATAGAGAACAACATAAACGGGATGTGTTGCCTGGAAGATGCTGAAGAAAGTCTCCCAGCCGCTGCCCTCTTTGACGTTAACAAACATCTGGATTGTGGGGGGCAGTGAAAGAATTGATGAAGCAAAGATAACGGGCATAACACCTGACATATTTACTTTCATCGGAATGTGTGTGCTCTGGCCGCCGTACATCTTTCTGCCGACAACGCGCTTTGCATACTGAACGGGGATACGTCTTTCGGCGTTATCCATCCAGACGATGAAAGCGATCATAAGCAGAGCCATTACACCGACGAGGGGAGCAAGCACATAGTAAGCATAGTATGCATTGCCCTTACCGAGGGAAGCGTTGTTACCAAGGTTGAAGTAGGAAACAACCTGCATAACCATTGTGGGGATACGGGAAATGATACCTGCAAAAAGGATTATTGAGATACCGTTGCCGATGCCCTTTGTGTTAATCTGCTCACCGAGCCACATAATGAATGCTGTACCTGCTGTAAGGCAAAGGATAATTACGAGAGCCTGGAAGATCTCGAAGAAAACCTTAGCACCGCCTTCAGCGGTAAGATCCATAAGGTACTTCTGGTTGCGAAGATAGAAATAATATGCGGTGGACTGCATGAGACCGAGACCGACTGTTACGAAACGAGTGATGGAAGCAATCTTCTTGCGACCTTCCTCACCTTCCTTTGAGAGTCTCTCAAGGGGAGGAATTGCAACAGTGAGGAGCTGCATGATAATTGAAGCGTTGATGTAGGGTGTGATCGACATAGCGAAGATCGTACCGTATGCAAACGCGTCACCTGTCATCATGCTCAGGTAGCTCATGAATGTGCCTTCAGCGGCGCCCTGGAGGAGACCGCCATCAGCAATGTTCGTAAAGGGAACAGGAATTGCTGCACCGAGTCTGAATATAAAGATGATGAGAGCTGTGAACAGTATCTTTTTACGCAGGTCGGCAATCTTCCACGCGTTGATTATTGTTTGCAGCACCTCAGATCACCTCAGCCTTTCCGCCTGCAGCCTCAATTTTAGCCTTAGCGGACTCAGAAAAAGCGTTGGCCTTAACTGTGAGCTTCTTGCTGATCTCGCCGTTACCAAGAACCTTTACGCCATCAAGTGCCTTCTTAACAAGGCCTGCCTCGATGAGTGCCTCAACGTCGACAACTGCGCCGTCTGCGAACTTCTCATCAATAGCGGAAAGATTAACAATAGCAATTTCCTTAGCGAAAATGTTAACGAAACCTCTCTTGGGGATTCGTCTCTGAAGGGGCATCTGGCCGCCTTCGAAACCGGCTCTCATACCTCTGCCGGCACGAGCCTTCTGACCTTTGTGACCCTTACCAGCGGTTTTACCCTGACCTGATGCGGGACCTCTACCGATACGCTTACGCTCCGAAGTGGAACCGGGTGCCGGTGAAAGTTCATGTAATTTCATTCTCAAGCACCTCCTTGCTTATGCTTCGCTTACCTGGACAAGGTGAACAATCTTCTTAACCTTGCCCTGAGTAGCTGCATTATCGGGCTGAACCTTTTCATCGCCGATCTTCTTGAGACCGAGTGCGTGAGCGGTGGCAATCTGGCTCTTGTTTGAACCGATCAGACTTTTTACGAGCTTGACCTTAATATCTGCCATTTGTTCCACCCTCCTTAACCAAGAATTTCTGATGCTGACTTACCGCGGATAGCAGAAACCTCTTCGATTGTACGAAGCTGCTTAAGACCGTCGATAGTAGCTCTTACTACGTTGCAGGGATTGTTGGAACGTAGAGCCTTAGTACGGATGTCCTTAATGCCTACTGTTTCAACAACTGCACGAACGGGGCCGCCGGCGATAACACCGGTACCGGGTGCTGCGGGCTTGAGCAGAACTACGCCTGCACCAAACTTGCCGAGAACCTCATGGGGGATTGTTGTACCCTTAAGAGAAACTCTGAAGAGGTTCTTCTTAGCATCCTCGATGCCCTTACGGATAGCGTCCGGAACTTCACCTGATTTGCCGAGACCGAAGCCTACAAGGCCGTTGCCGTCGCCAACGACGACAAGAGCAGCAAACTTGAAGATACGACCGCCCTTAACTGTTTTGGAAACACGGTTAATAGTAACTACACGTTCTGTGAGTTCTAATGCCGATGCGTCAATTTTAGCCAAAGTTTTACCCTCCTTACTCAGAACTTGAGGCCACCCTCACGGGCGCCTTCGGCCAGTTCCTGAACACGGCCGTGGTAGATATAACCGCCTCTGTCAAAGACACAGCATTCGATGCCTTTTTCAGTTGCACGTTTTGCGAGCATCTCGCCAACCTTACGGGAAGCGGTCTTGTTTCCGCCATACTCTGCGAAATCCTTCTCAACTGATGAAGCTGCAGCGAGTGTTACGCCGTTAACATCATCGATGAGCTGAGCATAGATATGCTGAAGGGAGCGGAATACGCTGAGACGGGGGCACTCCGGTGTACCGGAGATTTTCTTACGCACTCTTGCGTGACGTGCGTCTCTTGCCTTTCTTGTTTCAGGCCTTTTAACCATTTCGTTTCAACTCCTTCAATCTTATTTACCCTTACCGGCTTTACCTTCTTTGCGGCGGATAACTTCATCAACATACTTGATGCCCTTGCCCTTGTACGGCTCGGGGGGACGCTTCTCGCGAACTTCCGCAGCAAACTGGCCAACCTTCTGCTTATCGGGACCGGAAATAACGATCTTGTTAGGTGTGGGGCACTCGACTGTAACACCCTCGGGAGGAGTCATGTTAACATCGTGTGAGAAGCCGAGCTTCATGCAAAGTGTGCCACCCTTAACCTCTACACGGTAACCAACACCGTTAACGTCGAGCTCCTTCTTGTAAGCCTCGTTAACGCCTGTAACCATGTTAGCGATAAGTGTACGGGTAAGACCGTGAAGTGATCTGTTGAGCTTGTTGTCATCGGGACGAGTGACAGTGACGAAGCCATTGTCGAGCTCGACCTTCATATTGTTGTGTACGGTTCTTGTAAGAGTGCCCTTGGGACCCTTTACAGTAACAGTGCTGCCGTCAATTGTAACTTCAACACCTGCGGGAACCGCGATGGGCATTCTGCCTATTCTTGACATTTTGCAGCACCTCCTTACCAAACGAATGCAAGGATTTCGCCGCCAACGTTGGCTTTGCGTGCATCCCTGTCAGTCATAATACCCTTAGAAGTTGAGAGGATTGCGATGCCGAGGCCTTTCATAACCTTGGGCATATCCTCGCAATTTGTGTAGATACGCAGGCCGGGCTTGGAAACTCTGCGCAGACCAGTAATAACCTGGGACTTGTTGGGGCCGTACTTGAGGGCGATTTCGATCATGCCCTGCTTGCCGTCATCCTCAACCTTGAAGCTTTTGATATAACCCTCATCAACAAGAATCTGAGCAATTGCTTTCTTCATGTTGGACGCGGGAACTTTCACTGTATCATGCTTAGCGGAATTAGCATTACGGATTCTCGTAAGCATATCAGCGATTGAGTCAGTGATTTGCATAGCGTTACCTCCTTTGCAATTGCCTTACCAGCTTGCTTTCTTTACGCCGGGAATCTGGCCGTCGTGAGCCAGCTCTCTGAAGCAGATACGGCATACGCCGTACTTACGAAGATATGCGTGGGGTCTACCGCAGATCTTGCATCTGTTGTACTGTCTTGTTGAGTACTTAGCGGGTCTTGCCTGCTTTACTTTCATTGATGTCTTAGCCACAGTATTCCCTCCTTACTTCGCGAACGGAGCACCCATGAGTGTAAGCAGCTCACGAGCCTCTTCGTCTGTGTTTGCTGTTGTTACGAAGCAGATATCCATGCCTCTGACCTTATCGATCTTGTCGTAGTCAATTTCAGGGAAAACAAGCTGCTCTTTGATACCCATTGAGTAGTTGCCTCTGCCGTCGAATGAGTTGGGGTTGATACCTCTGAAGTCACGAACACGGGGAAGAGCGAGACCGAAGAATCTCTCAACGAACTCATACATTCTCTCGCCTCTGAGTGTGACCTTTACACCGATGGGCATACCCTCACGAAGCTTGAAGTTTGCAACGGACTTCTTTGCCTTACAAACGATGGGCTTCTGACCGGTGATCTGTGAAATGTCGGAAACGATAGCATCGATAGCCTTGGGGTTAGCGATTGCTTCGCCTGCTGCGACGTTAATGATAACTTTGTCAAGCTTCGGGATCTGCATGACGCTCTTGTAACCGAATTTCTTCATAAGAGCAGGCGCAATCTCGTTCTTGTACTGTTCTCTAAGCTGTGCCATTTCAGTCATGTCCCTCCCTTAAAATTCTGCTCCGCAATCCTGCTTCTTGCAGGTGCGTACTTTCTGACCTTTAGCGTTGATCTTGCTGCCGGTTCTTGTGGGTCTGCCGCACTTGGGGCAGATAACCTGAACCTTGCAAGCGTAGAGTGCGCTCTCAGCCTTAACAAGGCCGCCGGGCTCACCCATTCTGCGGGGCTTTACGTGCTTGGTTACTACGTTAACGCCTTCGACGATAACCTTACCCTCTGAAGGGGAAACTTCCATAACCTTGCCGCGTGTGCCGCGATCTTTACCATTGATAACGACGACTTCGTCGCCCTTTTTAACGTGAAGTTTATTCATTGTCCAAGTACCTCCATCAAAGCACTTCGGGTGCGAGAGAGAGAATCTTGAGGAAATCCTTCTCACGAAGCTCTCTTGCTACCGGGCCAAAAATACGGGTGCCTCTCGGGTTCTTGTCTTCCTTGATGATAACAGCTGCATTTTCGTCGAAACGAATGTATGTGCCGTCATCACGGCGGATGCTGAACGCTGTACGAACTACTACAGCCTTTACAACATCACCCTTCTTCACAACTCCGCCGGGTGCTGCTTTCTTAACAGAAGCAACGATGATATCGCCTACGTGAGCGTATCTTTTCCTGGTACCGCCGAGAACACGAATGCACATAATTTCCTTTGCGCCCGTGTTGTCAGCTACTTTCAGGTAAGTCTGTTGCTGTATCACAGTGTTTGCCTCCTTACACTTGCGCCAAAATTATTTAGCTTTTTCGATGATCTCGACTACGCGCCATCTCTTGTCCTTGGACATGGGGCGAGTCTCCATTACGAGAACACGGTCGCCGATGCCACACTCGTTCTTTTCGTCGTGTGCCTTAAGCTTGATCGTGTTGTTGATGATCTTCTTGTAGAGCGGGTGCTGAATCTTGTCCTTAACAGATACGACTACTGTCTTATCCATCTTGTCGCTTGTTACAATACCAACTCTTGTCTTTCTAAGGTTTCTTTCGCTCATTGAACTTGACCTCCCCTTCTTTAAGCCTCTGTGCCGTGAAGTTCGATATCACGCTGAACAGTCTTGATTCTTGCAATATCCTTCTTTACAGCACTGATGCGCATCGGGTTGTCGAGCTGATTAACGGCTTGCTGGAAGCGCAGTTTAAACAGCTCGTCCTTCAGCTCAAGCAGCTTAGCATCCAGCTCTTTAGCGGAAAGCTTTCTGATTTCACTGGCTTTCATTATTGCTCACCATCCGTTTCTTCTTTAGTTACAAACTTGCACTTGATAGGAAGTTTGTTTGCAGCGAGTCGCATAGCCTCACGTGCTACAGCTTCGTCAACGCCGGCGACTTCGAACATAACTCTGCCGGGCTTAACAACTGCTACCCAATATTCCGGAGAACCTTTACCTGAACCCATTCGAGTTTCAGCGGGCTTCTCTGTGATCGGCTTATCGGGGAAAATCTTGGTCCATACCTTACCGCCACGCTTTGTGTAACGTGTCATAGCGATACGGGCTGCCTCGATCTGGTTTGCTGTGATCCATGCGGGCTCGAGAGCAACAAGACCAAACTGACCGTAAGTAACTTTGTTACCACGGTGTGCGGCACCCTTAAGGCGACCTCTGTGGACTCTGCGGTATTTTACACGTTTCGGTAACAGCATTATTTTGCTCCCCCTTCCCTACGAGGCTTGCGAGTGTCGTGAAGAACCTCGCCTTTGTAAAGCCATACCTTGACACCGATGATGCCGTATGTGGTATGTGCCTCTGCAAAACCATAATCAATATCTGCACGAATTGTCTGCAGCGGGATTGTACCCTCATGATAACGCTCTGTACGAGCGATTTCTGCGCCGCCGATACGGCCGGAAACCTGAGTCTTGATACCCTTTGCACCAAGCTTCATTGTACGGCTGATAGCCTGCTTAAGAGCACGGCGGAAGGAAACTCTCTTCTCAAGCTGTGCAGCGATGTTCTCAGCAACAAGCTGTGCGTTGAGGTCAGGCTGCTTAACTTCTACGATGTTGATGAAGACTTCCTTATCACCGGAGAGCTTCTTCTCGCAGATCTTCTTGAGCTTCTCGATTTCGGAACCGCCACGGCCGATAACCATGCCGGGCTTTGCGCAGTGAATGTTGATGCGAACGCGCTTAGCGTCACGCTCGATCTCTACCTTCGGAACACCTGCGGGAGCAAGTGTCTTGAGGAGGTATTCACGAAGATTGTAGTCCTCGACGAGTGTATCGCCGAAAGAGCTCTTGTCCGCATACCAGCGGGATTCCCAGTCTTTAATGACACCGATTCTAAGACCGGTAGGATTAATTTTCTGTCCCATTATTAACCTCCTCCTTTCTTATTCTTTCTCAGCGAGAGTAATGGTGATGTGCGAAGTTCTCTTGTTGATTCTGTTCGCACGACCCTGTGCTCTGGGTCTGATTCTCTTGAGGATGGGACCGGGGCCTACGTTGCAGGATGCAACATAAAGCTTGGAAACATCCATATCGTTGTTATTCTCAGCGTTAGCGATTGCTGACTTGAGCAGCTTGCCAACGGGCTCACACGCGGCCTTGGGCGTGTATTTGAGAATTGCAATTGCCTTATCAACAGGCTGATTGCGGATTAAATCAAGCACGATCTGTACCTTACGGGGTGCGATACGCACGAAGGTAGCCTTTGCTGTTGCTTGCATTTCTTACACTCCTTTCGACCTTATCTGTTTGATGTTTTTGAACCGGCGTGACCTTTGAATGTTCTCGTCGGAGCGAACTCACCGAGCTTGTGACCAACCATATCTTCTGTTACATAAACCGGAACGTGCTTACGACCGTCATGAACAGCAAATGTGTGACCTACGAACTCAGGGAATATTGTTGAGCTGCGGCTCCAAGTCTTGAGAACAGTCTTCTCACCGGCAGCATTCATAGCGTTGACTCTTGCTGCAAGTTTAGCTTGCACGTAGGGTCCTTTTTTAACACTTCTACCCATTATAAATAGCTCCTTTCGTCAACTTACTTGCCGTTACGACGCTTTACGATAAGCTTGTCGGAAGGCTTCTTCTTTGCTCTTGTCTTGAGACCAAGAGCGGGCTTGCCCCAAGGTGTGACAGGGCCGGGACGGCCGATGGGGGATTTACCCTCACCACCACCGTGCGGGTGATCACAGGGGTTCATGACGGAGCCACGGACTGTGGGTCTCCAGCCCATGTGACGCTTACGGCCGGCTTTACCGATCTTTACGTTCTCGTGTGTACCGTTGCCGACAGCACCAACTGTTGCCATGCAAGTTACGGGAACGTTTCTCAGCTCACCTGAGGGAAGTCTGAGAAGAGCGTAATTGCCTTCCTTAGCCATGAGCTGTGCAGAGTTACCTGCTGATCTTGCAAGCTGGCCGCCTCTGCCGGGATAAAGCTCAACGTTGTGTACGAATGTACCAACGGGGATGTTAACAAGAGAAAGTGCATTACCTGCGATGATGTCAGCGTCTGCACCGGATCTTACTGTTGCACCAACCTTAAGGCCTTCGGGAGCAAGAATGTATCTGAACTCGCCGTCCTCATACTTGAGGAGTGCAATGTGAGCTGAACGATTAGGATCATACTCGATTGTCTGAACTGTTGCGTTCATGCCCATCTTATCTCTCTTGAAATCGATAATACGGTACTTTGTGCGATTGCCGCCGCCACGATGACGAACGGTGATTCTGCCGTAGCTGTTACGGCCGGACTTCTTGTTCATAGGAGCGAGAAGACTCTTGTGAGGTGCTACCTTTGAAAGTCCTGAGTAATCTGTAACCGACATGTTACGTCTTGCGTTTGTTGTCGGGCTATAGATCTTGATAGACATAACTTTCACTCTCCTTAAAGCGGCTTTGCGGAGTATGTCTGACTCCATACTTTACCGCCGGATAATAATTGTTTTAAATATTTATTACTTATATAATAAACATTACATCATGCCGTCGAAGAACTCGATTGTCTTGGAGTCCTCTGTAAGAGTAACAACTGCCTTCTTCCAGGAAGCTGTCATACCCTCGAAACGGCCGTATCTGCGGAACTTGCCGTTGCAGTTGATTGTGTTAACCTTTGCAACCTTTGTGCCCTCGAAAAGAGCCTCGACTGCCTGAGCAATCTCGATCTTGTTGGCATCCTTAGCAACTACGAAGCTGTACTTCTTGTCTGCTACGCCAGCCATGCTCTCCTCAGTGATGAGGGGGCGAATGATGATATCCTGTGCTAACTTGCTCATGCGTAAACCTCCTCGATCTTAGCAACAGCATCCTTGAGAACAAGGAGTGTGTCGCAGTTAAGGATGTCGTATACATTGAGTGTGTTTACAAGGCTGACCTTGACACCTGCAATGTTACGTGCGCTTCTGTAGATGACGTCATCCTTCTCGGGGAGAACGATGAGTGTCTTCTTGCCGGTGTTGAGAGCACCAAGAACCTTTGCAACTTCCTTTGTCTTGATTGCGTCAAGCTTGAAGGAGTCGAGAACTACGAGCTCATCACCTGCTACCTTAGAAGAAAGTGCAGACTTCATAGCGAGTCTTCTGACCTTCTTGTTGATGTCGCCGCCGTATGTGCGGGGCTTGGGTCCGTGAGCGATACCGCCGTGATACCACTGGGGAGCTCTTGTTGAACCCTGACGAGCACGGCCTGTGCCCTTCTGGCGCCACGGCTTCTTGCCGCCGCCGCTGACTTCTGAGCGTGTGCGGGTTGACTGTGTACCCTGACGCTGGTTTGCCAGATAGTTGACTACTACGAGATGCATTGCGTACATGTTCGGCTCGATAGCGAAGATGCCGTCTGCAAGCTCAATATCGGAAACTTTCTTTCCGCTGATATCAAATACTGATACTGTAGGCATTTAGTACACTCCCTTCCTTACGCTTTCTTGCAAGTGTCTTTGATTACGACGTAGCTGCCCTTGGGACCGGGGATGGCACCCTTGATAGCGATGAGGTTGTTCTCAACGTCGATCTTGACAATGCTCAGATTCTGAACTGTTACTTTCTCATGGCCGAGGTGACCTGCGAGCTTCTTTCCCTTGTAAACGCGGGAAGGATCACTACATGCACCGAGGGAACCTGCGTGTCTTGCAACAGGACCTGTACCGTGAGTTTCCTTGAGGCGAGAGAAATTCCATCTCTTGATTGCGCCTGCTGTGCCTTTACCCTTGCTTGTGCCGGTAACGTCTACACTGTCACCAACTGCAAAGATGTCAGCCTTGATAACGTCGCCAACGTTTACGGAAGAGATATCGGAGAGTCTGAACTCTCTGAGAACCTTCTTGGGAGCGACGTCTGCCTTAGCAAAGTGACCCTTGAGGGGCTTTGTAAGACGCTCGACCTTTACATCCTGGAAGCCGAGCTGAACGGACTCGTAACCGTCGTTCTCAAGTGTCTTCTTCTGTGTTACGGGGCAGGGACCTGCCTCAACAACAGTAACCGGAACGACCTTGCCGTTTGCGTCGAAGATCTGTGTCATACCGATCTTCTTGCCGATGATACCTTTTTGCATTTTGACTTTTCTCCTTTCGGTTATTGGTTGGCATTCAGCCAACATGACCTGTGAGAGCTATATTATGATGTATATAATATAGGGAACAGGCAATTTTACAGCTTGATTTCGATCTCAACACCTGCGGGAAGTTCAAGTGCTGTGAGAGCCTCAACAGTCTTGTTTGAGGGTCTTACGATGTCGATAAGCCTTTTGTGTGTTCTCTGCTCGAACTGCTCACGGGAATCCTTATACTTGTGAACAGCACGGAGAATTGTGACGACCTCTTTTTCGGTCGGCAGCGGAACGGGACCGGAAACCTGAGCGTTTGTACGTCTTGCTGTTTCGACGATCTTCTCTGCTGCTTTGTCTACGAGGTTGTGATCGTAGCTCTTGAGTCTGATTCTGATTTTGTTTTTGACTGCCATTTTTGCGCCTCCTAAAAATTTGGCGGGCAACACTTTTAGCACACGTAGCCGGGTGTTTCCAACAGCTACATTCAAAATCCGGAAAAGTATTCTTCCCTGAGTACTTTCCGGCTGGCTAAAGTGCAATTTCACCTATCCGCATCCGTGAGATGAACGCGCAGTACACCCGTGAGATGAGCGCACCTGAGGTGAGAACTATTACTAGTCGCCCGGTTCAATGATCGGACATGCTCCACGGAAATTCCCTGCTTCAGAGAGCAGCCACCTTCCGTTTCCACGCATATCTGCACACTATCCTATTTAGCATGCTCTCGTATTGTATCATAGTGCACAAACATTGTCAACCAAATTTGTAAAAAAAATAGAATTTTTTTAAATTTTATTATTATATATAAAGGAGAGCTTTTTCAGCCCCCTGATTTGTTAAAAATAACACAAAAATAACTATACTTTTTGTGAAAACCGTGTTATAATCCTTTTTGTTAATTTCTTTTATACTATTGAGATTGGAGATATCAACCTATGAAAACAGATATTGAAATAGCTCAGTCAGCCGTAATGCAACCCATTACAGCTATTGCCGAGGCAGCAGGTATTCCTGTTGACTGCCTTGAGCCTTACGGTAAGTACAAGGCAAAAATCAACCTTGGTGACATCCCTGCAGATTACGATAAGAATGGTAAGCTTATACTTGTTACAGCTATTACCCCTACACCTGCAGGCGAAGGTAAAACAACTACAACAATCGGTCTTGCCGACGGTTTGAAGAAAATCGGCAAAAACGTTATGGTCGCACTGCGTGAGCCTTCACTCGGCCCCGTATTCGGAATCAAAGGCGGTGCCGCAGGCGGCGGTTACGCTCAGGTTGTACCGATGGAGGATATCAACCTGCACTTCACAGGTGACTTCCACGCAATCGGCGCTGCAAACAACCTGCTTGCGGCTATGCTCGACAACCATATCTACCAGGGTAACTCACTCAACATTGACCCGAGAAGAATCACCTGGAAGCGTTGCGTTGATATGAATGACAGACAGCTCCGTTTTGTTACAGACGGTCTTGGCGGCAGAATCAACGGTGTACCCCGTGAGGACGGTTACGACATTACAGTTGCTTCCCAAATTATGGCTGTGCTCTGCCTTTCAACTTCAATGACCGACCTTAAGGAAAGACTTTCCAGAATTATTGTTGGTTATACATACGACGAGAAGCCCGTAACAGCAGGCGAGCTCAAGGCAGCAGGAGCTATGGCGGCACTTCTTAAAGATGCAATCAAGCCCAACCTTGTACAGACTCTTGAGGGCACACCCGCACTTGTACACGGCGGTCCCTTCGCAAACATTGCACACGGCTGTAACTCTGTTATGGCAACAAAGCTTGCAGTGAGACTCGGCGACTACGCTATTACAGAAGCAGGTTTCGGTGCAGACCTCGGTGCAGAGAAATTCCTCGACATCAAGTGCCGTTATGCAGGAATTGCTCCGAGTGCAGCAGTTATCGTTGCAACAATCCGTGCACTCAAGATGCACGGTGGCGTACCCAAGACAGAGCTTGGTGCAGAAAACCTCGAGGCTCTCGAAAAGGGAATCCCCAACCTTCTCCGTCACGTTTCCAACATCAAGGATGTATATAAGATTCCGAGCGTTGTTGCAGTCAACCGCTTCCCGACTGACACAGATGCTGAAATTGAGCTTGTTATCAACAAGTGTAAGGAGCTTGGCGTAAACGTTGTACTTTCAACAGTATGGGCAAACGGCGGCGACGGTGGCGTTGAGCTTGCAGAAGAGGTTGTAAGACTCTGCGAGCAGCCCAATGATAACTTCACATTTGCTTACGAGCTTGAAGGCAGTATTGAGAGCAAGATTGAAGCAATAGTAAAGAAAATTTACAGAGGTGCAGGCATCAGCATTCTTCCTGCCGCAAAGAAGCAGATTGATATGCTCACTGCCCTCGGCTATGCAAACCTTCCGATATGCGTTGCAAAGACACAGTACAGCTTCTCTGACGATGCAACAAAAATCGGTGCTCCCGAAGGCTTCACAGTCACAATCAAGAACATCAAGATTTCTGCAGGTGCAGGCTTTATAGTTGTGCTCACCGGCGACATTATGACAATGCCCGGTCTGCCCAAGGTACCTGCTGCAGAGAGAATTGACGTAGATGAAGCAGGCGTAATCACGGGTCTGTTCTGATAAAAGGATAAAAAATATGAGCCGCAGAAATCAAATCTGCGGCTCTTTTTTGTTTTTATTTTTCAATCAGCTCGGTGAGCATAAGGTCAACGAGAGAAAGACATCTCGGCACGTGGAACGGACCTTTGAAGGTGCTTCCCTTACAGGCAGGCTGTGTGGGCTTGCCGTCGCGGCGGAGATAGCCGTACCACTCACCATAGGGCTCGTCGGCAAAGTACTGCTTACAGTAATCGAGCACCTGACAGAAAATATCAAAGTATTTTTCGTCACCCGTATCGCGGTAAATCATAAGCGAAGCGATAAGTGCTTCGTTATGCGGCCACCAGAGCTTCATATCGTGTTCATAGGCTTCGGGGGGATTGCCGAGGCAATCGATAAAATAGAGAATACCGCCGTATTCTTTATCCCAGCCGGCATTGAATGCAAGGTCGAAAATCTCGACAGCCTTTGCGTGAAGCTCTTTGTCACCGATTTCGTTTGCACGCTCCATAAGGAACCAGCTGCACTCGATATCGTGACCGGGGTTTACCATTCTGCCATCGGTATAGTTGAGCCTTGCAGTGCCGTCGGGTGCAACGTTTTCGAGTGTGCAACCAAGCTCGGGCTTGAAGTGATAAGTGAAAATATCGTGAACACATTCGTCGGATCTTGAATCGTAAAGTGCGGCATTATCGGGGTCAACACGCTTCATGACAGCGGTGACGTTGAGAAGAATCATCGGAATACCGAGTGCTCTTCCGCTACGGGTTTCGGGCACTGTTTTTGGGCCCATACCTGTGGGGTCGGGCATACCGTGGTTGAGATTCCAGTACATCTCGTACGCTCTCTTGGCACGCTCAAGGTGCTCTTTCTCGCCCGTAACACCGTAATATTCGGCATTTGCGATACAGTAAAAAGCCTCAGAGAAGCAGTATCTTCTCTGGCGAAGAGGCTGACCATCCTCAGTGACGGTGAAATAAAGTCTCCCGCCTGCATCACGGTTGACACAGTGCTCCTCAAGGAAATCAAGGCAGCTCTTTGAAGCGGCAAGCCACTCTTCTTTCACACCGTATGTACGGCAAAGCCAGGCATAAATCCAGCCGCAACGACCCTGCATCCATACGCTTTTATCGGTTGAGAAAACCTTGCCCTCTCTGTTGAGGCAGGTATAAACGCCGCCGTGCTCGGCATCCATACCGTTTTTGAGCCAGAAAGCCGCACAGTCATCAAGCTGAGTACGAATCCAGCTGCGGATTTCGGTAAGCTTTTCTTTATTCATAAAAATCTTCCTCCGATTTAAGTTACTTATTTTACTATAGCACATTTATCCGGTTTTGAAAAGTATATTATTGTTGACTTGCAAGATGTTTTTAGTTAATATTATTCTATAGCACAAAGAAAGGAGGCAGGCAGATGAAACTTAAGAAAGAAAGAATTGAGTGGATTGATATTGCACGTGCACTGACAATGTTCTGCGTCATAGTCGGCCATATCACACCAATCGGCGATATCCACACCTTTATGTACAGCTTCCACGTGCCTGCATTCTTCTTTCTTTCCGGTATGGTCACTTCGTGCAGAGGCTCGTTCCTGCAACACACAGCAAAGAAAATCAGAACCATTATGTTGCCGTATTATTTCTTCGGTATTGCGGCGATTGCGGTTTACCTTCTGCTCGGTCATCTTATACCGCAGAGCAGTATGCTCAGCCTCAAAGACTGTTTTTACGGTCTTGCATACGGCTCGGCAAAGACTGACTGTATGAAATTCAACCTGCATCTGTGGTTTCTGCCCGTACTGTTTGTGATGAATATAATTATTTACCCGATACGCCGTATTGCAAAAAGGCTCGGTAAACAAGGTACTGTAATGTGTATTGCGGCTGTTATTTCTCTTGTTATTTCCGCATTGATATTCACATATAAACCGCTGAATTATTTTCCGCTCGGTGCAGATACAGCAGTAAGGCTGTTTCCGTTTTTTATTGCGGGTAATGCCGCAAGCTGTTCTGAAAGAATAATGATGCCCCGTAAGAAATCTGCAATATCAACAGCTGTTTATCCGGTTGTATCCGTTGTTCTGTTTGCACTTACCGCTGTGCTTGCAAAGCTCAACGAAATGAAGACAGCCGAGGGATTCCACGTCAACTACTTCCGTGACTATTACGGTAACAGTCTGCTTTTCTGGATAACAGCGATATCGGGTATAGCTGCAATAATTGCTGTTTCAAAGCTGATTCCGCCTGTAAAGCCGCTCACATACGTCGGTCAGAAAACGCTTGCCATTCTTGTTATGCAAAAATTCCCGATAATGCTTTTCAACACCGTAATACCGTTTACTGCCGTACTTATCTATAACTCAAACGTAATTGCAATAACCGTACTTTCAGCAGTTACGGTTATATGCTGTCTTGCCGTAAACCTTTTTGCCGAAAGATACTTGCCCTTTGTATACGGGAAACGCTACAGCATCAAGAAAAAATAAAAGACCGCAACTTTATGTTGCGGTCTTTTACTGCTTCTAACCCGTAACGGGCTACACAAAAAGGGAATATAGAAAGGCATTTGTAGGACTTCAAATAGCCTGTTACAAAAGCAAGGCTTCTGCCACACCCGCTTTTGTGACCTTATTCTATATCGACTCTGTAACATAACTGTAAACGGTTTGTAACATAGCAGTAAACGCAGTGTTGCATTTATCTGACGATAGTGTTAAAATAAAAACAACAAAGTATTTTATGCAGGTGATTAAAAATGGCTGTTATTCTTGTAGTTGAGGATAATAAAAACACACAGCTCCTTACCGCCACAAGGCTCAAGCCCTATTTTGAGGTTGTTTGTGCCGACGACGGTCTGGATGCGCTCGATGTTTTTTATTCACGTCATGTAGACCTTGTTATAAGTGATATTATGATGCCCAATATGGATGGCTTTGAGCTTCTGCAGCGTATACGAAGCGAGGGTTTCAACACGCCCGTACTACTGCTTACAGCCAAGCAAGCTCTTCAGGACAAGCGTGAGGGTTTCAACCTTGGCACCGATGACTACGTAACAAAGCCCGTAGACTATGACGAGCTTCTGCTCAGGGTAAACGCTCTGCTCCGCCGTGCAAGAATAGCAACAGAGCGACAGATAAAAATAGGCAAGCTCTCTATAGACGATGCTGAGCACACCGCAACATACGACGGTGAGACGATTCCCCTTTCACGCAAGGAATTTGACCTGCTCTATAAATTCCTTTCATATCCCGGAAAGATTTTTACAAAGAAACAGATTCTTGATGAGATATGGGGCATTGACTCCGAATGCACAGAAGACACAATCAAGACCCATATTAACCGCCTTCGCAACAAGCTTGAAGGCTGCAATGAGATTGAAATAATTACAATCAAGGGCTTCGGCTACAAGGTTGAGATAGCAAAATGAGTAAGAAAAAAAGCCGAAAAAGGCAAGTACCCGCACCAAAGGATATTCAGCTGCACAAAGGTCTGTCACGTTGGTACACATTACAGACCTTTATTATGCTTGGTATCAGCGGATTCACAACAATCGTTATGGATAAGCTCAGCAAATATCTTCGTGACACCAAAGAATTTGACCCGTTGCGTCTGCTCGGATTTCTTGCGGTGCTTATTGTAATACTCGGTATATTTATGCTGCTTGAGTACAGTGCAAACAAACGTCACCTTGAAAAAATTTACAGGTCTATAGAAAAGCTTGCACACGGTCATTACGGTCACAAACTGAAGGTAAGCAAATACACCGTTTTCCGCAGCCTTGCACTTGATATAAACCGACTGAGTGAAGAACTCGAAAAGGTGCACGTGCTCCGTACGGACTTTGTCAACAGCTACTCACACGAGTTCAAGACACCTATCGCGTCTATCAGCGG
The DNA here is from genome assembly GCA_045531935.1 of Acutalibacteraceae bacterium. Taxonomy (GTDB): domain Bacteria; phylum Bacillota; class Clostridia; order Oscillospirales; family Acutalibacteraceae; genus UBA8612. Next base: position 23,259 of record JAZSEX010000113.1, read on the forward strand.
TTTTGCACAGATACTGCTTGAAAAAGGCAATGACCTGACAGATGAAGAAAGAAAAAAATACCTGAAAATAATCGTACAGGAGTCCGAACGACTTTCAAAGCTTTCGAGCGACACAATACTGCTCTCACAGCTTGAGTCACAGAAGATTCTTGCTGATACGGAACCGTATTCTCTTGACGAGCAGCTACGACGCTGTGTAATAATGCTGTCAAACCAGTGGAGTGAAAAGAACATAAACCTTGTCGGTGACTTTGACGAAGTTACATATAACGGTGACGAGGATATGATGCAGCATTTATGGCTTAACCTGCTTAACAACGCAATCAAATTCACACCCGAGGGCGGCACAATAACCGTAAGCCTCAAGCAGGAAAACGGAAAGATAATCGCATCAATCGCCGATACGGGCATAGGTATGAGCGAAGAGATGGTACAACGCATATTTGACAAGTACTATCAGGGCAATTCAGGCAAATCGGGCAACGGTCTCGGACTCGGTCTGTCAATTGTTTACCGCATTATCGTACTTTGCAAAGCACGCATAAAGGTTGACAGCAAGCTCGGCGAAGGCACTACGTTTACGGTCGAACTCAAAAACAAACAATAATATACCCAAAGCTTGTAAATTTGATTTACAAGCTTTTTTTAATGTGGTATACTAATTGTCGGATTTACAATCACGAGGTGTAAAAAATGGCAATTTATAAAAACAGAACAGACCTTCATATGCACACAAACAGCTCGTTTGACGGCAACTACCCTGCCGCCGAGATGTGCGAAGCTGCAATAGCAAATGATATAGCAACGATTGCTTTCACCGACCACTTTGACGTGGATTTCTACGAGCAGCACAATCTCGGTGTACGTCAGCAGACAAGCTATGAAGATATTGTTTCAGCACGCGATGCATTTGCAGACAAGCTTCAGGTGCTTGTAGGTATTGAAATGGGTCAGCCGACATACGACCCGGAGCTTACAAAAAAATCACTTGACAGATACAATTATGATTTCGTTATAGGCTCAATACACAATCTTCGCAAGACACCCGATTTCTGCGAGCTTGACTACAAGACTCTGACGCAGGATGACGTATACGCTTTGCTCGACAAGTATTTTGAAGAAGAGCTTATACTTGCGAAGTGGAACGGCTTTGACACCCTTGCACACCTGACATATCCTATGAGATACATCGTACAGTCAGGCAGATTCAACACCGACCTTTCACGCTATGATGATATAACAGATGAGATATTCAAGGTGCTTGTTGCAAACGGCAAGGCACTTGAAATTAACACAAGCGGTCTGCGTCAGCCTATAGGCAAGACAATGCCGACAGACAACTACGTACGCCGTTACAGAGAGCTTGGCGGTGAGCTTCTGACACTCGGTTCGGATTCACACTTTACCGCACACGTCGGTGCAAACATTGACGATGGCTACGCAATAGCAGAAAACTGCGGTTTCAGGTACGTTACATATTTCAAAGGAAGAAAGCCCGTACAGGTAAAAATAGAAAAGTAAAGGGGTAAAGCTTATGTCGGCTAAAAAACTCACACTTGATGCACCTGCAAAAATTAACCTCCTGCTCGACATTATCTGCCGCTTACCAAACGGCTACCACAGCCTTTTTATGGTAATGCAGACGGTTGACCTTTGCGATACGGTTGAGGTTACACTGCGTGATGACGGCAAAATCAACCTTACCTGCTCCGAAAAAGCACTGCCGACAGACAGTAAGAACATTGCTTACCGTGCGGCACAAAAGTTTTTTGAAGTTACAGGTGTAAACATCGGTGCTGATATTTCACTCACAAAGCGTATACCCTTTGCCGCAGGTCTTGCAGGTGGAAGCACAGATGCCGCCGCAGTGCTCAAGGCACTGAACACGCTGTGTGAAACAGGTCTTACAGATGACGAGCTGTGTGCAATAGGTGTTAAGCTCGGTGCAGACGTACCGTTTTGCATTAGGGGCGGCACAATGCTCGCTCAGGATATAGGTCAGGTGCTCTCTCCCCTGCCGAAGCTTAAAGACTGTTATATTGTGCTTGTAAAGCCCGACGTCAGCGTTTCGACAAAGGAAGCTTTTGAAGCGTTTGACACCTGCGACAATATCCGTCACCCCGAATGCAGTGCTATACTTCACGCTGCGGCAAACGCAGATTTTGACGGAATAATCGCAAACGTAGGCAACGTATTTGAGCAATTTATTGAAGTACCGCAGAGAGCAGAGATAAAAGCAATAATGCGTGAGCACGGCTCACTTGCCTGCTGTATGAGCGGAAGCGGACCTACAGTGTTCGGCATATTTGACAGCAAAGAAAAAGCAGAGAATTGCGTTGCCGATATCCCGCAGAAGCTTGGCAAGGCATTCCTCACAAAACCGATATAAAAAACTAAGGACACACGTTACGCCCACACCCGATAAGGAAGTATTTGTTTCTCGAGAAAAATTCCCTGTATCTTTGTCAAAAGCCTCGCAAGGCGACAGCCTTGCT
>JAZSEX010000064.1:0-35705 GCA_045531935.1 Acutalibacteraceae bacterium
ATCTTGATACTTTGCTTGCACGAAAAGACATCCACGCCGTTATTTGCTGCACTCCAACCACTATGCACGATGAAGTACTTGTAAAAGCAGCAAATGCAGGAAAACATATATTCACTGAAAAAGCACTTTCAACAACAGTTGAAGGTTGTAAAAAAATTGCTGACGCAATAAAAACAAACGGTGTTACATTTACAATTTCATTTCCTCAGTTATTCAACAAATCAACCAAATTCATCAAATCGTATATTGATTCAGGAAAACTCGGCACAGTCACAACTGTAAGAATCCGTAATGCGCACAGCGGTGTAAGCAACGGTTGGTTACCTGATTACTGGTTTGAAGAAAAAGATGCCGGCGGCGGTGCAATGATGGATCTCGGTTGTCATCCAATGTATCAGCTTGCTGCACTTTGCGGTAAGCCTAAAAGAATCAGTGCGCTTTTCAATTCCCCTCTCGGTACAAAAGTTGACGAAAACGCTGTATCAATAATTGAATTTGAAAACGGAATTATCGGCATTTCCGAAACAGGTTTTGATTCTTACTCATCACCGCACCGGGTTGAAGTATACGGTACTGAAGGTACAATCATCGAAAACGATTGGAAACTAAGCATCCGAACAAAAGAGACTGCTGAATTCAGCGAAGGATTTATAGAACCTAAGGCTGAAGAAAACGATATAAGCCCGATTGTGAAATTTATCAATGCTTGTATTGACGGCACAGGCACACCGGACGGGCTTGACCTTGATGCGGCAATCGCTCTCACACAGTTACTTGAAACCGCATATATTTCAGACAAAACAAACTTTACAGTTAATCTTTAACGTAAAAAAAGACATCGGTAAAAAGCCGATGTCTTTTTTTACATTGATGTCAGAACTATCTCGCCGTCAGTTACACTGAGTGAAACAGCCTTCAGTGGTGATTCTGCATTTTCAACAATAAGATTTGCTATTTTGTCTTCAACGCTTCTGCGGATTGCATTACGCAAATCACGAGCACCTCTTGTACCATTTTCACACTTTGCAGCAAGTGCAGCAGGCACATCTTCACTCCATGTGAATTTAATACCTTTGTTCTGTAAGGGCTCAACAAGCTCGTCCAACATAAGAACTGCTATATCTTTGTAATTCTCAGATGTAAGGTCATTGAATACAGCAATTTCATCAACTCTGCCAATAAATTCGGGTCGAAGGAATTCACGAAGAGCTTTCATAGCTCTGTCATTGGTAGCTTCGCTCTTACTCTTGCCAAATCCGAGTGACCCATCCTTACGGTCACTACCGGCGTTGGATGTCATAATAATTACTGTATTCTCAAAGCTTACTGTTCTGCCTTGAGCATCGTTTATCTTGCCCTCATCAAGTATCTGAAGCAAGATATTCATTACATCAGGGTGAGCTTTTTCAATCTCATCAAAGAGAATAACAGAATATGGCTTTCTTCTCACCTTTTCAGTTAACTGACCTGCCTCATCATAGCCTACATAGCCGGGAGGAGAGCCAATAATTCTTGACACACTGTGCTTTTCCATAAACTCAGACATATCAAGACGTATAAGAGTTTCCGGTGTATCGAACAGCTCCTGCGAAAGAAGCTTAACAAGCTCGGTTTTGCCAACGCCTGTAGGACCGACAAATATAAATGATGACGGTCTGCGACGGGGACTTATCTGTACTCTGCCACGTTTTATAGCTGATGCAACAAGCTTAATTGCTTCATCCTGACCGATAAGCTTTGCTTTAAGTTTATTTTCGAGGTCAGCAAGACGACGAAGGTCACTTTCAATTACTTTCTGAGCAGGAATACCTGTCCAGAGCTGAATTACCTTAGCTATATCATCCTCAGTTACATTATTATCAGCAGCAAGTACTGCAAGGTTATTTATTTCATTCTCGCAAGCCATAATTTCAGCTTTAACTTTAGATACAGCTTCATAATCAATTTCTTTTTCTTCTGAAAGACGCTGATGCTCAACCTGAAGTGAAGCAAGACGCTTTTCAGCGATTTCGCACATACTTATATATTTGTTACGAAGATTTGCACAAGTACAGGCTTCATCAAGCAAGTCAATAGCTTTATCAGGAAGAAAACGATCGTTTATATAACGCTCTGAAAGTACAACTGCACTGTAAACAAGAGAGTCATTAATTTTAACCCTGTGATAATTTTCGTAGTAATCCTTTATACCGAGAAGAACTTTATAAGTATCTTCAACCGACGGTTCATCAACTTTTACAGGCTGAAGTCTGCGTTCAAGCGCCGCATCTTTTTCAATATATTTACGGTATTCGGTAAAAGTAGTCGCACCGATAATCTGAATTTCGCCGCGTGAAAGTGCAGGCTTAAGAATATTTGCTGCATTCATCGAACCCTCAGCATCACCTGTGCCTACAAGGTTATGAACTTCATCAATAAAGAGAATAATATTGCCTTCAGCCTTAACTTCATCAACAAGACCTTTGATTCGGCTTTCAAACTGACCTCTGAACTGAGTACCTGCTACAAGAGCAGTAAGATCAAGCAGATGAATCTCTTTGTCAGCAAGCTTAGCGGGTACGTCACCGTTGGCAATACGAAGAGCAAGGCCTTCAGCAATAGCTGTTTTACCGACACCGGGCTCACCAATCAGACAAGGATTATTTTTTGATCGACGGCAAAGAATCTGTACCGAACGGTATATTTCATTATCTCTGCCGATTATTCGGTCAATCTTTCCTTCTTTTGCTTTAGCAGTAAGATTAGTACAATATAATGAAAGATACTTTCTTTTGTTTTCATCCGGCTTTTTTTTCTTTTTTCCAAATCCACGCTTTTTTTCTTCGGGCGGAGTGTCAACTTCGCCCTCTTCAGCATCCTCAACGTCGGGTGCATTATTAGTCAAGCCCATAAAATTCTGCATAAACGGAAATGTAGGTGCACCGCCATTTTCAAAAGAACCTTCATCTATACCCTCCATAGCAGCATCCATCTGCTCTGTTACAGCATCGACTTCTTCTTCGGTTATGCCCATAGTTTCCATCATCTGCTTGATGGGTCCTATGTTCATTTCCATTGCACATTTAAGGCAAAGACCTTCTGGTGTGGTCTGACCGTTTTCTACGCGCTGAATAAATATTACCGCTGGACGTTGATTGCATTTACTGCACATCATTCTTTTCATTACTTAATTTACTCCCGGAACAATTATTTCTTCGAAAACTTTTCCTTACACTGTCTGATAACATCAGGCATATAGGATACAAATGCAACAAGTGTAAGTATTACCGATATAACAATAAGTACTACGCATACAGTTGAAGGAAGTGTAAACAGTTTTTCTGAAAGAACACCAACCTCGGGACCAAAAAGGAAAAGAACAACCATAACACCGTAGAAAACGAAAGTTGATACTTTTCCGTAAATTTCAGCAGCGCTGGGAACCATACCGAAAGAAAGCATAATTATGCCACCGATAACAAAAATAGCTTCTTTTACAAGGAATACAAGGAAAACCCAGCTGAATGTTTTCATAAGATTATCTGAACACTCATTGAATTCAAGGAAGAGAAGAATTGCAAGAGTAATCTGTGTAATCTTGTCAGCAAGCGGATCAAGAAGCTTGCCAAGGTCACTGACCTGATTGAACTTACGTGCAATTTTACCGTCAACAAAATCAGTAAGACCGGAAATAACGATAGCTACAAGTGCCCAACCAAGATATCCCTGACGGAAAAGAATAGCAAAAACAGGAACAAGCAGAATCCTTACATAAGAAATGAGGTTAGGAATAGTATTCCAATCCTTAAGATAACGTTTTACCATATCCATAATAATTACACTCCTATTATTTAATTAATTCTATTATAATATCACAAATATGTGAATTTTCAATAGCCTGAGCAAATACGTTTGTATTTTTTAACAATTCTGACAAAAAGTTGAAAAATATTGAAAAAGCAAATACCAAAGTTATGCCTTTTATTGCTCCTGATACAGCACCGAGAGTTTTATTAACCTGCTTAAGTATCGGCAGATCAGCGATTTTGCAAATAATTTCGGAAATAATCCCTAACAAAAATCTTACAGCTAAAAATATAATCAGAAATAAAATGACTTTAAGTAAAACGAGTGCACCAGGACGTATAATGTTTTCAGCTATTACTTCAGCTGTATCTTCAGAAGACAACTGTACCTGATTGATTTCATCAGTTACGTCATTAATATCTATACCAAGTTTATCAAGAGAAAGCGTGATGAATTCCGGTAATGATTCAACAGCTGCCTGAACTGATGATTCAACTGATTCTATGCCATAGTCTTGTTCAATTTTTTCTTCAATATTGCTTACTACAATATTAGATAAAATATTGTCATAGCACCATTCCGACGCAGTTTCATTAAAAGTTGATGCCGCTACTAAAGCAACAACAGCACATATAAGCGACAGAACACATTTTAAAAATCCTTTATGAACAGAAAATATTATGCTAAAAGCTAAAACTAATATTAATAGTATATCAATACCGTAATTTAAAACTAATTGCATACTTCCCTCCTGCAGAATTAATCAAGATTTGTCTGGATATCAAGCTGAATAACCGTACCAAAGCAAAGAGCATAGCAGTATTTTCCGCTTACAGCAATATCCTGAGCAGGTGCATCAAGTTTTGTCTTACCAATAAGCTTTCCCCTCTTATTGAACGTGCTCACAACATGATCACTGTCAACAACGCAAAGTGTGTTTCCGTCATAATCTATACATTCAATTTTACTTTCCAGTTCAACACTGAATATTTCTTTTCCCTTGCCGTTAAGCAAAGCAACCGTACCTGAATCTATACTTCCGTATTTCGAAAGAACTATAGCAAAATTTCCGTCATCATCAGGCGAGAATCTTGAAATTGTGTTAAACCCGAAATTAATCTTTTCTTTTTCATTGTTATCACGAATTACAGTATATGCATTTTCGCTTACTGCTATTATAGTATCGTTTGAACTGTAAAAAACGTTATTAAGCGATTCACCTACAAAATCAAAAGTAGATACAATTTCCTGCTTTTTGATATTCATAACGTATAGTTTCGAATAAACATATGCATCTTTTGAGCCAATACCAATCATTGCAAGATGTTTACCGTCAGGTGAAAAGGAAAGACCGATTATATATTCTTCAGCACATTTGAAATCAAATAATTTATCAAAATCAGATTCAAAAACAGAAACCATACTTGAAGCACCGTCGCAATTTGCAGAAAAAGCATATCTGCCGTTTTTACCGAATGTAGCTGAAGAAATTTCAGCTTGCAGTTCTTCATTATGTAATGTTTCACTTCGGTCAACAATCATATATCTACCTGTTACTCGGTCACACACAAGCATTCTTCCGCCTGATATCAAAGCGAGAGGTTTAGAATATGAATGTGCATAATTAACTGTTTCTTTTGCAGTCTTATTAAGTAAATCAATCTCATTGTCACGAACAAGAACATTGGTTTCACCAAACATCAGCATATCTTTAACGCTTCCTGAACCTACGTCAAGCGGATATCCTTCGCCTGCTTCCATATTGGAAAAACCATCTTTTACATAATCGATAATATTATTGAACGTAACGTTGCCCAATGAGCCGGCGGCAATAAATAAAAGTGATACTATAACTACAACAACAAGTACTATTTTTAAAACCGTAGTGAGCTTTTTAATCAATATACGTTGTTTTTCTTTTTTTATTTCAGCTTGTTTTTGTTTTTCTTCACGCTCACGCGCTCTGACTGCTGAACGTGCTTTCATTCGTTTTTCTTCTTCCTCCGAAAACACATGCTTCTTTTCGTTATTATCCAATATTCTCACTTCCTTTATAAAAAACTTTGTTGAGGTATAATCCTTGTGGCGGTGCTGTAACACCGGCACGTGAACGATCGAGAGAGTTTATAATATCGCCTATTGTATCAGGCATAATTTTACCTAAAGATATATCGGTAAGAGTACCGACCATAATACGCACCATATTATATAAGAAACCGTCAGCCTCAACTGACATCCTTATCATATCTTCTTCTCTGATTATTGAAAAACTTTTAACAGTTCTTACAGTTGTCTGTACACTGCTTCCTGAAGAGCAAAACGCTTTAAAATCATGCGTACCGCAGAATGCCTGAGCTTGAATGTTGAGAAAAACAGCATCAATATGTTTATTAAAACTCCAGCATCTGCCATGCAAAAAAGGATCGGGAATCGGAGTATTTCTTATAAGATAAACGTATTCTTTTCCTGTGCAATCATAACGTGCATGAAAATCGTAATCAACCTCACGGCAACTGATTACACTGATATCTGAAGGAAGATAAGAATTAAGACCTCTTACAACTACATCACAAGGTAGTTTGCTTTCGGTGCGGATATTACAGCAGTACATATTAGCATGTACACCTGCATCCGTGCGACTGCATCCAACAATGCTTTCACGTACGCAGAATAACTTTTCTACAGCATCCTGTAATGTCTGTTGAACTGAAGAGGCATTTGCCTGTACCTGCCAACCACAGTAAGCTGTACCAAGATATTTTATTGTAAGAAGTAAATTTCTCAAACAAAACACCAACTGTCAAATCAAATGAACAAAGAAGTGATTTAATAAAATAACTCCTGCAATTATGCATACCATAAAAATAACAAATACCAGATCGAGACAAGAAACTTTCATCTGTTTCATTCTTGTTCGGTTATTTCCGCCTGTATAGCAACGGCATTCCATGGCAAACGCAAGTTCGTAAGCACGTCTGAATGAAGAAACAAATAACGGTACAAGAATCGGAACAAGTGCCTTTGCACGGTCAATAAGATTGCCGCTTTCAAGATCGGCTCCTCTCGCCTTCTGAGCGTTCATAATCTTATCAATTTCTTCGATAAGCGTGGGAATAAATCTCAGTGCAAGAGTCATCATCATTGCAAGAGTGTGAACCTGAATTTTAAATATTTTCAGCGGAGATAACAGTCTTTCAATAGCATCGGTAAGCATTGTAGGCGTCGTTGTAAATGTCATCAGTGAGCTTCCAATGATAAGACAGGCAATACGTACCGTCATAAAAACAGCTGTATACAGACCTTTGTCTGTTATCTTAATAAAAGTACCGGGAAAAAGAAGATTACCGTCCGTGATATAAAACAGATTAAGAACAGCAGTAATACATATTATAATCAGAATTGCTCTGAGACTTTTTATAAGCAATTTCATTGGTACACCGGAAATTAGCATACCTATAAATAAGAAACCTGCCATAAGACCCAAAGCCCAAAAGTTTTTACAGAAAAATATCAAAAAAATGAAAATCAGTGTAAGAACAATCTTAATACGAGGATCCATTTTATGAAGCAGAGATTTCCCGGGGAAATACTGTCCGATAGTAATTCCTCTCATCAGACTTCCCCCCCTTTCAATAGGGATACCAGTCTTTTGCAGCCATCTTTAACTGTATATACGTCACTATCTACAGGAATTCCTTTAGCTTTAAGCTGCATAAAAATCCGTGTAATCTGCGGAACGCTAAGACCCATACTCTCAAGCTCATCAGCACGGGAAAATACATTTTCAACAGTATCGTACATAGCAACTTTAGACTTATTCATAACAAGAATCTTGCTTGCAATTCCTGCAACGTCTTCCATACTGTGTGATACAAGTAAAACGGTGCTGCCTGTTTTTTTTCTGTAATCAACTATCATATCAAGGATCTCTTTACGACCTTTAGGATCAAGACCTGCCGTAGGTTCGTCAAGAATGAGAATCTGCGGATTCATTGCCATTACGCCGGCAATAGCTACCCTGCGCTTTTCTCCGCCGGAAAGATCAAACGGAGATTTATAAAGTAAATCTTTTTTTAGTCCAACGTATTCAGCTGCACGCAGAACACTTTTTTTAATATCTTCATCAGATAATCCCATGTTTCTGGGTCCGAATGATATATCTTTAAAAACAGTTTCTTCAAACAGCTGATATTCGGGATACTGAAAGCATAAACCAACTTTAAAACGAACAGATCTGATCTTTTTCTTATTTGCCCATATATCAGTGCCGTCAATTACAACAGTGCCTTCTGTCGGCTTCAAAAGTCCGTTGAGATGCTGAACAAGCGTACTTTTGCCTGAGCCTGTGTGTCCGATTATACCCACAAGCTCTCCGCTTTCAATATCAAGATTTATATTTCTGATCGCACTCACACTCAGCGGTGTACCTTCACTGTAGGTATGAGATACGTTTTTTAGCGAAATTATCGGCATCATTTACTCCTTAAAATTGCGTAAATCGCTTCAGCACATTCATTTTCATCAAGTAAGTCGTTAGGAATATCAATACCTTCCGCACTCAAAGCACAAGCTAACTGAGTTGCCTGAGGTATATCTAAGCCGACACTGATTAATTTATCAGCCTGAGAAAATACTTGACGCGGTGTTCCATCCATAATAACTTTACCGTTATCCATTACTGCAACTCTGTCTGCTGTAACAGCTTCATCCATAAAATGAGTGACAAGAACAACGGTTATTCCCATTTCACGGTTAAGTTTTCTGATTGTATTAAGAACTTCTTTTCTGCCGTACGGATCAAGCATAGCAGTAGGTTCATCAAGAACAATACAATCTGTCTGCATAGCAATTACTCCGGCAATAGCAACACGCTGTTTCTGACCGCCCGAAAGCTTATGCGGCTCACTGTTTCTGAACTCATACATATCAACAGCTTTTAAAGCTTCATCTACACGTTTTCTTATCTCGGCAGGATCAACACCGAGATTTTCGGGGCCGAAAGCAACATCATCTTCAACAATAGTTGCAACAATCTGATTGTCAGGATTCTGAAAAACCATACCGACAGTCTTGCGGATATCATCAGTAAGCTTTTCATCAGCGGTATCCATGCCGTTAACAGTAACTTTGCCGGTTTCAGGTATATTAATTGCATTAGTCAGCTTTGCCAGTGTTGATTTACCTGAGCCGTTATGGCCCAGTATTGCAACAAAACTACCCTTCTCTATACTGAGAGTAACGCTGTCAACAGAAAGCGGTAACTGTTTTCCTTCTTCATCTGCATCATATCTGAAACAAACGTTATCAAATTCAATTATACTTTCCATTTTATTTTCTCCAGATTGCTGTAGCACCGCAAGGCAAAGGCATACCCGAAAGTGAGGCAGGCAAACCAAGCTCTGAACCTGAAACAGTTCCGCCGTGTGAGGGTACAATAGTTGAGCCGAGTATGTATTCCATAACTGACGGAGAAAGACCGGTTGTATATGAATTTATAAGCATAGCAACCGCATCGTCAGAAAGAAGTTGTTCACAAAGAGAAACAAAGTTATATACTTCATCCTCGAGTTTCCAGACTTCACCGCCGGGACCTCTGCCGTATGAAGGCGGATCCATAATGATGATATCATACTTATTACCTCTGCGGATTTCACGCTGTACAAATTTGATACAATCATCTACAAGCCAACGTACTTTACCGTCAAGAACACCGCTTGAAGCGGCGTTTTCTTTTGCCCACTGCACCATACCCTTTGATGCATCAACGTGTGTAACCTGCGCACCGCTCTTAAGTGAGGCAACAGTAGCACCACCTGTATATGCAAAAAGATTAAGTACTTTGAGAGGTCTGTCAGCAGATTCAATCATACCGCGTACAAGATCCCAGTTAGTTGCCTGCTCAGGAAAAAGACCGGTATGCTTAAAACCCATTGTTTTAATATTAAACGTGAGATCACCGTAAGAAATCTCCCATCTGTCAGGAAGCTTACCTAACAGCTCCCACTTGCCTCCACCTGTCTGTGAACGGTTATATCGTGCATTTGCTTTCCTCCACATTAGATGTTTTCTGCCCGTTTTCCATATAACTTGTGGATCAGGGCGGATTAATATAATATCACCCCAACGCTCAAGACGCTCTCCGTCAGTGCAATCAAGCAATTCATAATCTTTCCATTTGTCTGATAATCTCATTTAAAATTCCTCATTTATCGTTATATAAGACGTTCTTTTACTACAGCTGCTATTTCATCAGCAAGCCGTTTTATTTGTTTTTCATTTTTTCCTTCTACCATAATTCGCACAAGCGGCTCAGTGCCCGATACTCTTACCAATACCCTTCCGCTGTTTCCTAATTCAGCTTCTGCACTTGTTATGGCTTTTTTTATTTCATCATCGTTTGAATAACGTATTTTACCGATGTTTGAAACACGTACATTAATAGTAACTTGCGGAAATATTTCAATATCTGATGCTAATTCACTTAACGTTTTACCGCTTTCTTTAAGTATTCCGAGAAGCTGTATTGCAGTCAACTGACCGTCACCGGTTGTAGCATAGTCAAGAAAAATAACGTGACCCGACTGTTCACCGCCTAACGAATATCCGCCATCAAGCATTGATTCAAGCACATATCTGTCACCTACAGCTGTAACCTTAACGTCAATACCATGTGATGAACAAAAATTATGAAATCCCATATTACTCATCACTGTTACAACTGCGGTATCTTTATTCAGTTTATTTTTACCTTTGAGATAAGCGGAACAAATCGCAACAATTTTATCACCGTCAACAATATTGCCATTTTCATCAACTGCAATTACCCTGTCAGCATCACCATCAAAAGCAAAACCTGCATCACATTTGTTTTCTTTAACAAATTTCTGCAATTTTTCTATATGAGTAGAGCCACAGTTTCTGTTGATATTTATACCATTAGGTACAGCTGAAAGCACCTCAAAATCAGCACCAAGACGAGTAAACAGATCGGGAGCAGTAACCGCTGAAGAACCATTGGCACAATCAAGTGCAATTTTCATTTTAGCAAAATCAGAATCTACTGAAGAAAGCAGATGTTCAATATAATCGAATATTGCCATATCTCCGTATCTGATTCTGCCAATATCACCACCGATTTTAATTTCGGGTGAAATAGTGCTGTCAAGTATTATAGTTTCTATTCTTTCTTCAAGTTCATCCGGTAATTTATATCCGTCAGACTTGAAGATTTTTATTCCGTTATATTCACAAGGATTATGGGATGCCGAAACCATTATACCTGCGTCATAGCCGTATTTTTTTACAAGAAAAGCAACAGCAGGCGTAGGCAAAACACCAAGTTCGAGCACGTCTGCACCAGCTGAACAAAGACCGGCTGCAATCGCAGACTTTAACATTTCGGAAGAAATACGGGTATCGGTTGCAATCAGCACCTTTAACCGTCTCCTGCTTCTTTCAGAAAGTATCATTGCTGTCGCACGGCCAATCTGTAGAGCAAGTTCGCAAGTGAGTACACTGTTTGCAATACCTCTTATACCGTCTGTACCGAAAAGTCTACCCATATTAAATTATCAACCCTTTCAGAATAGAGTTTGCTGTCCCTCCATAGGTATACCAAGATGAGCATATCCGGCAGGAGTAACCATTCTTCCACGCGGAGTACGGCTTAAAAAGCCGATTTGCATAAGATACGGTTCATAAACATCCTCTATAGTGACAGCCTCTTCACCTATAGCTGCTGCTATAGTTTCGAGACCAACGGGGCCACCTTTATAGAATTTGATTATAGAAGAAAGCAGTAGTCTGTCAATATTATCAAGACCAAGCTCATCTATTTCCATTCTGTTAAGTGCAAGCTGTGCACTCTCAAGGTCAATTTCGCCTTTGCCAAGCACCTGAGCAAAATCTCTTGCACGTTTCAGTAATCTGTTTGCTATTCTCGGTGTACCGCGTGAGCGTGATGCAATTTCAAGTGCACCCTCATCATCAATACCGATATTAAGTATTCCCGCAGATCGTTTTACTATTCCTGAAAGTTCCTCAGGAGTATACAGCTCTAAACGGAATATAACACCGAATCTGTCACGAAGCGGTGCACTGAGCTGACCTGCACGTGTTGTAGCACCGATTAGCGTAAACCTCTTAAGGTCAAGTCTGATTGATCTTGCTGAAGGACCTTTGCCGATAATAATATCTAGTGCATTATCCTCCATTGCAGGATAAAGAACCTCTTCAACTGAACGTGAAAGCCTGTGAATTTCATCAACAAAAAGCACATCGCCTTCGTTAAGATTGGTAAGCAAAGCTGCAAGATCACCGGGCTTTTCAATCGCAGGACCGGAAGTTACACGGAAATTAACACCCATTTCGTTAGCAATAATTCCGGCAAGCGTCGTTTTACCTAAACCGGGAGGTCCGTATAATAAAACGTGGTCAAGAGGCTCACCCCTGGTTTTTGCTGCCTCAATATATATACGCAGGTTTTCCTTTACCTTTTCCTGTCCGATATAATCTTCAATTCTCTGCGGACGGAGTGAAAGCTCAATATCATTATCTTCGGGAGTATATCCGGAAGCTACTATTCGGTTTTCAAAATCCATTTCATCCATCATAAGCTTTAATACTCCTTTTACAAATTCATAGCAAGCTTCATAAGCGCTTGTTTTATAAGTTCATCAACGGGAAGTGACTGGTCAAGTTTTCCTACAGCAAGGCTGGCTTCAGAGCGGCTATAGCCAAGAGCCATAAGAGCATCTATGGCATCACTGCCACCAATAGAAGAATTTGCAGCAGAAACAGAAGAAAAATCAACAGACGATACACCTGTTGCAAAAGGAGCCAGCTTATCTTTAAGTTCTACAATAATTCTCTGTGCAATCTTAGGTCCTACACCTTGGGCAGCAGTAATTGCTTTAACGTCACCTGTAGCAACTGCCTGAGATAGTTTATCGGGAGTAAGTCTTGAAAGTATTGCAATAGCCGCTTTTGGACCTACGCCGGATACACCAATCAGTATTTTAAAACAGTCAAGCTCAGCTGTATCAAAAAAACCAAACAAATCAAGAGCATCTTCTCGAACGCTGAGATATGTATAGAGTGTTACTGTTTCTCCTGTTGAGCCTATTTTGCAAAGAGTATTAAAACTTGTATAACAACGAAAAGCTACACCCGAACAGCTCAGAGCAACACTTGTTTCATCGGTATATACAATATTACCCGTAAGAGAATAAAACATAACTTAACCTCCGTTAATTCTGATTCTGCCAAGCATAGAACCTGCAGAATGAGCGTGACAAATAGCAAGAGCCAATGCATCGGCAGTATCATCAGGTTTTGGTACAGTTTTCAGATTAAGCATAAGTCTTGTCATTTCTTGCACCTGTTTTTTTTCTGCTCTGCCGTATCCGACAACGCTTTGTTTAACCTGAAGAGGAGTATATTCAGCGATATCAAGACCACCCTGCGATGCCGCAAGAACTATAACACCCCTTGCCTGAGCAACGTCAATAGCTGTTGTAGTATTAGTGTTAAAGAAAAGCTTTTCAATAGACATTGCATCAGGTTTATATGTCGAAATTAGCTGAGTCAGACTTTCATAAATTGAGGAAAGTCTGCCATCAAAAGGTGTGTGTGCCTTTGTAGTTACTGCACCGTAATCAACTACTGAAAAATGATTAGAATTATAGTCCACAATGCCATAACCGACAATTGCATATCCGGGGTCAATGCCGATAATCCTCATAACATATACTCCAATATATTTTATCAATGCATTATAACATATTTTATATAATAAAGTAAAGTCTTTTATTAATTATATATTTTTAATAAATGAGATTAACCAGCGAAGCAAACACAGGTCCGCAGTCGCTTGAACCTGATACTCCGTCTTCACAAATAATAACAGCAACATACTCAGGGTTTTTGTACGGAAAAAATCCCGCAAACCAGGTTACCAATCTTTCTTTTCCGTCAATAAATTCACCGCTTTGTGCGGTTGCTGTTTTGCCGGCAACTTCTATTCCTGGAACACTTGCTGATTTACCTGTACCTTCTCTGACAGCTAGTTCTAAAATATCTTGTAAAATTTCAGCATTTTTCTCAGAAATACATTTTATTGGAGGTTTTATATTTATTTCGGAATTAAAAGCACCATTTTCGTCGCAAAAACCTTTAATTAAAAAGTTTTTTCTGTAATATCCGCCATTAGCTATCATCGAATACAGTCTAGCGATATGAATCGGTGTTGCTGTCAGATTTCCTTGTCCGAATGAAAAATTACCTCTGGCTGCAAATGAATCAAGTTCTTCTGCATTAGGAATAACTCCTCCTGATGTTTTTATTTTCTCATCAAGTATAATTTGATTTCCGAATCCCAAAGAATGTGCCAAATCAATAACATGAGAGCAATCTATTTTTTCAATAAGGTCAACAAAATAACAATTACATGAATTAATTAAAGCAGTTGCCATATTAACTTTTCCGTGATTTTTAATACATTCGAACTCAATTTTACCATTAATAATTTTACCTATGCAATCATATTCAGATTTTGGGTCAATCCCCTGCTCAAGGGCCGATGCTGCAACTAAAGGTTTGAATACTGATCCAACTGGATATTCTGCAAAAGCTCTGTTATAAAGCGGAGAATCTGTATCTTTTAAATAATCTTCAATTTTATTCGGATTAAAATTAGGTCTGCTTACTGAAGCCAGAATACCTCCGGTTTTAATATCAAGTATTACTGCTGCTCCTTTATTTATCCCATTTTCATCCATAGATTTTTCCAGAGCTGTCTGAAATACTTTATCTATTGTAAGAACGATACCGCCTGAAGAATTATAATTTTCGTTAATTCGTTCAATATCTCCTCCAAGCAATACCGACCCGATTCCGTTTGTCATAAAACGAGTTTTTATAGAACCGGAATATGATTCCAACATTATGTCATAAGCCGACTCCAAACCACATAAGCCTTTATGACCTGAGCTGTCAGTGTATCCTATCAGGTGTGAAGCAATCTGATTATCATTATACCGCTTGTATATTTTTTCACATATTACATTTTCTGATTTTATTTCAAAATCAGTATTTATTAAAAAAGGTATCTGCCTGCTTACATTTTCATATACCGTTTTGTAAGTAGCTTCATCTATATAATTACGTATTTCTGGCAATGATTTTACTGTTGGTTTTACAGCACTTATATAAGTATAATCATTGCACACAATTCTTTCCAGGTTTGTATCATAAATCAAACCTCTGCTATCTCCCATATTCAAAATTTTGTTGGCTTTATTATCAGATACAACTTGTGTATGACGTATATTTATCAACATAATCTGAATAAACGATAATGCTAAACAAAACATTATTATACAAAACACATAAACTGATCTGTTAATAATAATTTTTTTATCAGCAGAAAGTTTGTTTTTTATGGTAATCAAAATAACAACTCCGAATAAATAGTATGATGTTATATTATCTGCTGAACATATAAAAAAATACCGATGCAAATGCATCGGTATTTATACAGTCCGTTAATTATTTAGTAATTTTATTGAATGCTTTTTTGCCCTTCTTGACAATTACAAATCCACCATCATTGAGCTTTGCATCCTCAACAGCAACATCAATCGAAGCAACTTTTACGTCATCAAGTGAAACGCCGCCTTGCTCAACAAGTCTGCGTGCCTCACCGCGTGATTTTGCGAGATTAGCCTTTACAAGTATGTCGATAATACCAATCTTACCATCAGTAAAATCATCAGTTGTAAGCACTGTTGTCGGCATATTATCGGTATTAGCACCGTTTGAGAAAAGAGCTCTTGCAGCTTCCTGAGCTTTAACAGCCTCTTCTTCACCGTGTACAAGCTTTGTAAGCTCAAAGCCAAGAATTTCCTTAGCTTTGTTAAGCTGGCTGCCTTCCCATTTATCCATTTCGTCAATTTCTTCAAGAGGAAGGAAAGTGAGCATACGGATACACTTGAGTACGTCAGCATCACTGACATTTCGCCAGTACTGATAAAAATCGTAAGGTGAAGTCTTTTGGGGGTCAAGCCAAACTGCACCCGATGCTGTTTTACCCATCTTCTTGCCTTCAGAATTGAGAAGAAGAGTGATTGTCATAGCATAAGCATCTTTACCAAGCTTCTTACGGATAAGTTCAGTACCGCCAAGCATATTTGACCACTGATCATCACCGCCAAACTGCATATTACAGCCGTACTCTTTATAAAGATGATAGAAGTCGTAGCTCTGCATAATCATATAGTTGAACTCAAGGAAGCTGAGACCCTTTTCCATTCTCTGCTTATAGCACTCAGCACGAAGCATATTGTTGACAGAAAAGCAAGCACCAACCTCACGAAGAACATCAACATAATTAAGGTCAAGAAGCCAATCAGCATTGTTAATCATCATTGCCTTGCCTTCACCGAATTCGATGAATCGGCTCATCTGCTTCTTGAAGCACTCAACGTTGTGCTCAATAGTCTCTTTTGTAAGTACCTGACGGAGATCACTTCTGCCTGAAGGGTCACCAATCATACCTGTGCCGCCGCCGAGAAGTGCAATGGGTTTGTTTCCGGCCATCTGCAAACGTTTCATAAGGCACAGAGCCATAAAATGACCAACGTGAAGGCTGTCAGCAGTTGGGTCAAAACCGATATAAAATACAGCTTTACCGTTATTTATAAGTTCTTTAATTTCTTTTTCATCCGTTACCTGAGCAATAAGACCGCGGGCAACGAGCTCGTCATAAATTGTCATTTTAAATTCCTCCAAAAAGTATACTCAGTGATAATATAACAAAATTATATATTTGTCAACATTTCTTCAGCCATCTCAAGCTGAGTCTGTGTAACTTCTTCGCCGCCGATTATACGTGCAAGTTCATACTTCCTGCCCTCTCGGTCAAGCGGATTTACACTTGTAAATGTTTTTTCATTGGTTGTTGACTTACTAATTAAAAAATGATGGTCAGCCTGAGCAGCGATCTGTGCAAGATGAGTTACACAAATAACCTGTCTGCCAGATGATACTTCTTTAAGTTTCTTGCCAAGTTTTATTGCAGCTCTTCCGCTGACACCTGTATCTATTTCGTCAAAAATAAGCGTACCTATATTATCTTTATCCGAAAGAACATTTTTAATTGCAAGCATTATACGTGAAAGTTCACCGCCGGAAGCAATCTTAGCAAGAGGCTTAGGATTCTCACCGGCATTCGGAGAAATAAGAAACTCGATTTCGTCAGCTCCGTTTTCATTAAGCGGAACAGTTTTTCTATCAACTATAAATATTACGTTGGGCATATCAAGAAAAGCGAGCTCGGCTTTAACAGCAGCTGTAAAAGCACCGCCAACCTCCACTCTGCTCTCAGTCAATTTGTTAGCAAGTTCTTTAACTTTTTGACTAAGCTCGACTTCTCTTTGATTAAGCTCTGCTACTCTTTCATCAGAAAACTCAATAGCCGACTTCTCCTTATGACATTGTTCGCAAAAAGCAAGTATTTCCTCTTCGGTTGAACCGTATTTTCTGCTAAGTTTATTTAGGTAATCCAGCCTTGCCTCAACCTGCGAAATATACTCAGGATCATATTCAAGCTCATCAAGTGTATTGCGTAATCTGTCTTCAATATCTTCAAGCTGATATGATATATCGTGAATCAACTGTGCGTTCTCGCTTACTGTTGATGAAAATTCACTGACGTCGTCAAGACGGTTTGCAGCCATTTTTACTTCCTGTAACACACCCGCCACATCATCCGAACCGCATATAAGTGAATATGATTCATTTACTGCTGACAGAATCTTCTCAATATTGCGGTAAAAAAACTTTGTAGACCTTAGTTCTTCCATTTCACCGATAGTAAGCTGTGCATTTTCTATTTCATCAATCTGATACGAAAGAAGGTCAATTTTCCGTGATTTTTCTTCATCGTTTGTTATCAAAGACGAAATCTCACGTCTTAAATAACAAAGTTCAAAATAATATTTTTTATATTTTTCAATCAAATCAGAATTACCGGCCATCTCATCTATAAAAGCACAGTGACTTGTAGGGTCAAGTAACTTTTGACTGTCGTGCTGACCGTGAATGTTTATAAGTTCTCTGCCAAGTGATTTAAGCATACCGACAGTCACCGGTGTACCGTTAATACGGCAGGCATTTTTACCGTCTGACGTAATCGAACGTCGGATAATCAGCGTTCCGTCATCGTCAGGATCAACGCCAAGTTCATCAAGTACTAAATTAATTTTTTCATTTGATGACTTAAATACAGCAGTAACAGATGCCTTTTGAGTACCGGTACGAACAAGTTCTCTAGAAGTACGTTCGCCAAGCACAGCATTTATAGAATCAATAATAATTGATTTACCTGCACCGGTTTCACCAGTCATTATGTTCAGACCGTTGTCAAAATATATATCAGCGTTTTCAATTATGGCAACATTTTCAATTTTAAGGTTTTGGAGCATATCTCCACCTCGTTTGTATCTTACTTTGAAATCATTTCTCTGACATTTTTAACAAGCTCAACTGCAAGCTCTTCATTTCTACAGAGAACAAATATTGTATCATCACCCGCAAGAGTACCGACAACACCGTTAAGATCCATCGTATCAAATGCAGCACATACAGCCTGAGCCATACCTGCATAACATTTTACAACAACTGTATTCATAGCATAATCAACCCAGAGTACGGAAGGTGCAATAATATTATGAAAATTTTTAACAGCATCGGTATCGGGCGTTTTAGGTAAAGAGTATCTGTATTTACCGTTTCTGCCCATAGATTTTATCAAACCAAGTTCTTTTATGTCACGGGATACTGTAGCCTGAGTAACGTCCAGTCCATAATTTTTAAGAGCAGCAAGCATCTCTTCCTGTGTGGATATATCCTGCTGTTCGATGGTTTGGAGTATAAGTTCTAATCTTTTCTTCTTCATATCGGAACTCCTTAAGGATGTAACATTTTTGAATTGAGTATTTCAATAAAACTGTCAGATTTAATTCTGATAAAATCAGCGGTCAATGCCGATTTTTGTACTACTACACTACAACCGGCACCGATAGAAACCGGAGTCTCTCCGTCACAGGAAACACACAGTTCTGTTTCATCTTCTTTCGTGGCATAAACACGCATTCTTTCATCCGGTCTGAAAATAATCGGATGACTGAAAAGAGAATGAGTACAAATAGGAGTAAGAATTATACTTTCAATGGTAGGTGCAACAACAGGACCTCCGGCAGAAAGCGAATAAGCTGTCGATCCTGTTGGTGTTGCAAAAATAACACCGTCTCCCCAATAATTGTTTACAAGTCTGCCGTTGCTTTCAACAGAAACCTCAATTATAGTTCTGTTGACTCTGCGAACAAATACAGCATCATTTATACAGTTGAATCGCTGTATGCACAAACCAAGCTCATCAAAAACCATAACGTCAAGCATCATTCGTTTATCAGTTGAATAATTTCCATCGAACAGACACGAAAGCAAATCAAGTTCATTACGCTCAAGTCCGGCCATAAAGCCAAGCTTACCGGCATTAATACCAAGTATCGGCTTTCCGTATGACGCAGCTATTTTACCGGAGTGAAGAATAGTACCGTCTCCCCCTATAGCGATAACAACATCGCAAGCTTTTACAGCCTTATCAACAGACATAAATTCCACGTCATCAAAAACGCATTCTTCTGACGCGTAATCAGCAAGGATTACCTGTGCACCATTGTTTTTCAGATGAATTATAACGTTTTCTGTAGTTTTTAACGCATATTCTCTTGTAAGGTTTGGTATGACCGCAATCTTCATACAAGTCAGCCTCCGTTATTCCTTATCAAGCGCTTCGTGAGATTTCTCTACAATAAAAGAAGCATCAGTTTCAGTTTCGTTAATTTCCGCTTTTGTTATATATAAAAGATATTCTATGTTACCTTCAGGACCTTTTACAGGAGAAAAATCAAGACCTTTTATTTTAAATCCGTTTTCTCTTGCATATCCGATACAATTATCAATGACTTCAAGGTGTACTGACTTATCGCGAACTACACCTTTTTTACCTATTTTTTTTCTGCCTGCTTCAAACTGAGGTTTTACAAGACAAACAGCCTCACCATCAGCTTTAAGCAGAGAATATAAAACAGGCAGAATCAGCTTTAACGAGATAAAAGATACGTCAACACTTGAAAAATCAATCTCATCAGGCACTTGATCGTGAGTCACATAACGGAAATTTGTACGCTCAAGGTTAATTACTCTTTCATCGCTTCTGAGCTTCCATGCAAGCTGACCGTATCCGACGTCAATGGCATATACTTTTACAGCTCCGTTCATAAGCATACAGTCAGTAAATCCGCCTGTTGAAGCTCCTACGTCCATACATATTTTATTATCAAGAGTAAGACCAAATGATTTCATTGCCTTGTCAAGCTTATAACCGCCTCTGCTGACAAAAGGCATTTTTTCGCCTCTTACTTCTATCTTATCATCAGGTTTAATATTATCTCCTGCTTTGAGAGATTTTTGACCGTTTACATATACCTGACCTGCCATTATGAGGGCTCTGGCCTTTTCTCTGCTTTCGGTAAGGCCTAACTCAAATAATACAACATCAAGTCTTTTTTTATCACTCACCGAATGCACCTCCGACAATTTCAACCATTGATTCAGTATCAAGATTATTCTTTTTAATTGTTGATTGAACGCTGCCCTGCTCTACAAAGCAGTAATCAACAGCGGTAAGTTTATAATTACCACAGTAACCGGATTCAAGCAACCTGAGTGCAAGCTTTTCTCCAACACCACCGTTTTGAATGCCTTCCTCAAAAAAGTAAATTGCACGGCTGTCTTTAAGCACTTCAACAATGCTCGGGTCAAGCGGCTTAATCTTGTTGAGCTTAACAACACGTATACTTTTACCTTGTTCTTTAAGCTTTTTGTATGCTTTACAAGCATTACCGAATATTCTTCCGTAAGTTACAAGTGATATTTCGGCATCTTCGTCTCCGTAAATATCAAATACGTCATAAGTCGGAACAAAATCTTCAGGCAAGTCGCATTCAGAGCCCCTGGGATAACGAATAGCTATAACGTTGCTGTCTTTATAAACAGCTTTAAACAT
The DNA here is from genome assembly GCA_045531935.1 of Acutalibacteraceae bacterium. Lineage (GTDB taxonomy): Bacteria > Bacillota > Clostridia > Oscillospirales > Acutalibacteraceae > UBA8612. The sequence goes on from JAZSEX010000064.1 coordinate 20,918, forward strand.
ATCTTTACGCATTTCTTCATATGTTGATGGAGCGTAAATAGTGAAATTCGATATTGTATTCATAAACGCTACGTCAAAAATACCCTGATGCGTTTCACCGTCTTCACCTACAAAACCTGCACGATCTACAGCAATTATCATTTTTTGCTTCTGAAGAGCGGCATCATGTATCAACTGATCATAACAACGTTGAAGGAACGTTGAATAAACAACAAAAAACGGAATCATACCACCTTTAGCAAGGCCAGATGCAAATACAACTGCGTGTTCTTCAGCTATACCGACGTCAAAAAATCTGTCAGAATAATTCTTGGCATACTCACTTAATCCGGTGCCTAACGACATTGCTGCAGTAATTGCACATATACGAGCATCTTTTGAAGCAAGCTCGCAAAGATATTTACCGAATTCATCAGAAAAATTAGGCCCTTTAGCAACAGTTTCTCCGGTATCCGTATCAAATTTAGATATACCGTGAAACTCAGAAGGGTTCTGTTCGGCGAGCTCATAACCTTTACCTTTTTTGGTGTGAACGTGAAGAAGAATCGGACGGTTTATATTCTTAGCTTCCTGAAGCACTTCGGTAAGTTTACGGATATTGTGACCGTCGACAGGACCCATATAACGAAATCCGAGATCTTCAAACATATTACTGTTATAAAGCTTATTTTTAATCGATGTCTTAAGCTTGTAGACACCGGAAGACAGCTTGCGGCCGATAATCGGTATATGATTCAGTGTACGCTCAAGGCCGGCTTTAAGCCGAAAATACTGACGGGTAGTACGGATATTCGTCAGATATTTTGAAATTGAACCTACATTCTGCGAAATCGACATTTCATTATCATTAAGGATAACTATAAGTTTTGCATCTTTATTTCGACCGACATTATTTATTGCTTCATAAGCAAGTCCGCCTGTAAAAGCACCGTCGCCTATAACTGCAACTGTATAGTTATCAGAACCTTTTATAAGTTCAGAAACACTTATACCGTATGCTGACGAAATTGATGTACTGCTGTGGCCGGTATGAAAAACGTCATGTTCACTCTCTGCTGGACACGGAAAGCCAGAAAGACCACCCTCAGTACGAATTGTAGAAAATCTGTCATATCTTCCCGTAAGAAGTTTATGTGTATAAATCTGATGACCTACATCGAAAATGAATTTATCTTTAGGTGAATTAAAGCATTTATGAAGTGCAATAGTAAGCTCAACAACACCGAGATTAGAAGCAAGATGACCACCGTTTTTTGATACGGTAGATATAAGCTCGTGTCTTATCTGTGAAGCGAGCTCATCAAGATCATCGTAGCTGAGATTCTTGATGTCGTCAGGAGATTTTATATTTTTCAGAATTGAATTATTCATCATTCACGCTCCGAAAAGCTTTATTTTGTACGTACCGCGAGCTTTACTGCATAATCAGCCAAGAATCCGCTTTCATCGCCGAATACCGAAACAGCATCCACAGCCTTATGGGTCAGTTCATTAACAAGTTCTTTTGATCTCTCAAATCCGAGAAGCGAAGGATAAGTAGATTTCATATTGCTCTCATCGCTTCCTACAGGTTTGCCAAGTTCTTCAGATGTCGATGTAATATCAAGCAAATCGTCAACTATCTGAAAAGCAAGTCCGATACTTTCAGCATAGATTTCAGCTGCATTAAGCTGTTTTTCATCTGCACCTGCAACCAAACATCCGAGAGTACATGCAGCATATATCAGTCTTCCGGTTTTAAGTGCATCGGTTTTTCTGAGACTTTCAAGCGAAATCAGGATACCTTCGTGCTGAAGATCCATCGTCTGACCGCCGATCATTCCAAGATGGCCTGCACAATCCGAAAGAAGCTTAACTGCCTTAACAACTGTTTCGGGCGGAAGTTCGGCACCCGCAGCAACAGAAAAAGCAAGAGTAAGTAATCCGTCACCGGCAAGAAGAGCTGTTGCATAATCAAACTGTTTATGACACGACGGCTTGCCCCGACGAAAATCATCATTATCCATACACGGCAAATCATCGTGTATCAAAGAATAAGTATGAATCATTTCAAGTGCACAGGCAAACGGAATTGCAGACTCAACATTGCCTCCGCATGCTCTGCAAAACTCTAAAACAAGCATCGGTCTTACACGCTTTCCGCCATTTTTAAGGCTGTAAAGCATAGCTTCGGATACTCTGTCTTCTTCATCACCCATAAGTTTAACATAATCATAAAGAGCAGAATTAATTAATGATATATATTCTTCTGCAGTATATGTCTTATTCAAAATCTTTTTCCTCCGAACCGTCCTGAGTAAGACGGACTATTTTTTGCTCTGCTGTATCCAGACACTGCTTACAATAAACAGCAAGTGTATTTGCTTCCTCAAAAAGTTCGAGAGATTTTTCAAGCGGCATACTGCCCTGCTCAAGTTGCTCAACTATTTTTTCAAGCTTTTTAAGTGCTTTTTCATAAGTTATCTTTTCCATAAAAACCTCTCAAAAAATTATTTTCCCAATTGGTCTGCAATCTATTTCACCGTCATTAAATCGAACACGCATATTTTTGCTCATATCGACATTTTTAACGCTTCCTGCAATTTTATCACCTGAGTATACGGCTGCGTATCCGCGCGAAAGTACCTTCAACGGGCTTAACGCATCAAGTTTTGCACAAGCGGATGCAAAACGCATACCGTTTTCATTCAATAAATTTCTTTGAGCAGATAGCATACGGTTTAATAGAATATCAAGAGTCTGTCTGCCGTTTTCAACAGGAGCAAGCGGATTTTTAAGCACGCGACTGTTTGAAACTGCCTCAACATATGCTCTGTCACTGATTATCTTCTGTTTGATAACACTGACAGAATGCAGTCGCAAGCCATCAATATAAGAATATTGCTCACGCCAATCCGGAACAGCAAGCTCAGCAGCCGCAGAAGGAGTCGGAGCTCGCATATCAGCGACGAAATCGCAAATCGTATAATCTGTTTCATGACCTACAGCAGATATAACAGGAATGTTGCTTCGACTTACTGCAAGAGCAACTATTTCTTCATTAAAAGCCCATAGATCCTCTATTGAGCCTCCGCCTCTTCCGACAATCAGAACGTCGGCTGCTGAATATTGATTAAATAAGTCTATTGCATCGGCAATCTGACCGGCAGCAGACGGACCCTGAACTTGAACAGGATAAAATACAATTTCAGCAAGAGGAAATCGTCTTCCAAGAACGTTTATAATATCTCTTACTGCCGCACCTGTCGGTGAAGTTATAACACCAACCTTAGCCGGCACGCCTGGAATTGATTTTTTACGCGAATCATCAAAAAGACCCTGTGATTCAAGCTTTGCTTTAAGCTGTTCAAATGCGATATTAAGTGCACCTATACCATCAGGCTGCATATCATCAGCATACAGCTGATATTGACCGTCACGTTCAAAAACAGATATCCTGCCACGTATAATTACTCTCATACCGTTTTCAGGCATAAAACGTAATCGTTGAGCACTGCTTCTGAACATAACTGCCTTAATTGCAGCCTCATTGTCTTTGAGTGTGAAATAAAAATGACCCGTACGATAATGATTGGTAAAATTCGATATCTCACCAACAACAAAAACATTGGTAAGATTCGGATCACCGTCAATCAAAGACTTAATATAAGTATTTATCTGCCCTACTGACAAGACAGGAATATTCATATTTGTTTCTCCATAATTGCAGTCAGCACTGCAGTGCCAACTGCGTTATCACATGAAAATTCAGGCTTTGCAAATATTGCACCGTATTTTTCATTCAGCCTCTTGCTTATAATGCTGTTACTCATAACACCGCCGGAAAATACAACAGGCATTTCACCATATTTTTCAAGCAGGGCTGAAGTCATAGCATCAAGGGTTGCACAAATATATTCAATGCAGAATCTTGCAGTCTTTTCTTTGCTTTCACCATCAGCAAGCATTTTTTTACATTTATTTTCAATGCCGGAAAGAGAACAGTTACAACCCTTTAAAACAGGTTTTACTTTAATTTTATCCGTACTTTGACAGGCTAATTCATCAAGCTGTTTACCTGCCGGAAAACGAAGTCCCATTGCAACTCCTACTCTGTCAACCGCTTGTCCTGCTTTAAGATCAAGAGAAGAAGCAATAAGCTTTGTCTTGCAAATTGTATCAACGTCAGGTTCTACAAGCACTGCTTCAGTTGTTCCTCCCGAAACATGAAAAGCAATAAACTTTTCATTCAACAAATCAAGTCTGTCTGCAGAAAACAAAGCCGCAGCAATATGTCCTTGTTGATGTGAAAAGCGATGTTTTTTCAGACCGTTTGCACTCGCAAATGCAGTAGCTGCACTGATACCCGAAAGAAAACAAGGCATATACGAACCTTGCTCACTGCGAGGAGATTCGGAAACACCAACAGCAATAACTTTCGATAAATCGCATTTTTCTTTTAAATCTTCAAAAAGTTGAGGTAGCTGTACAGTATGATGAAAAACCGCATCCGATTGTCTTAAGCCTAATGCCCCTTCTGCTACAGGGAGAAGCTTTTTAGACTTAATTGCAAGTTTACACTTAAGATCAACAACTGCAAGTGAGGTAGTATAGTTACTTGTATCAACACCTAAAACGAGCGACATTTACTTAGCCCTCACTACAGTACCGAGAAGACCATTGATAAAGGACGCATCTTCTGGTGTAGAGTATTTTTTTGCAAGCTCAACAGCCTCATTTACAGTAACGCCGTCAGGAATTTCTTCAATATAAAGAATTTCGGCAAGTGCAAGACGTATAACCGCCAGTGCAACCTTTGAAATTCTGTTAATTTTCCAACCTTTTGAGTTATTGCTGATATATTCGTCTATCTGCTCAATATTATCGCAAGCAGTATGTACGAGTTTTGAAGAGAATTCATCTTCTTCAAACATACCGAGCTCTTTTGCAATATCAAGCAGTTCATCAACAGTAGATTCAGTATTGAATGATTTTTCAAAAAGCAGTATAAAAGCCTGTTCTCTTGCCTGTCTGCGTGTCATAAAATATCCTCCAAATAAAAAAATAAACCCTCTGCCAATAATAGTGAAGCAGAGGGTAACAATCAGGTGTTCATTTGATTAGGTACGTTTTTCGGCAATTTCTACATCTGCAACACAAACATTAACTTTTGATACAACGCAACCGCCCATACCTTGCACGGCATTCTTGACAGCTGTCTGTACGTTTGCAACAACTGACGGGATTTTCTCACCGTCTTTAATTGTAATGTGCAACTTGAGGTTATAAACCTTATCGTTTGATGAAACCTCTACATATCTGAGCGGACCTTCAAAAATCTTAATAACGCTTCGGATATCTTTAGGCCGTTGAACTAATCTGCCAACACCTTCAATATCTTTAGCTGCACTCATTGCGATTGAAGCAATTACATCATCCGAAATTATAAGCTGTGTTGCAACAGAAGTATTGTTGTCAGTCTTTCTGTCCATAACTTACAACCTCCTTTTTATGTATTATAACATAAAAAATAAAATAAACAACTATTTTGTATCAATTATCGAAATATTTTCTGAATTTATTGACGTATGCTTCAATATCAATTCTTTTATTTGCAATATCGAAGTGCTGTCTATCTTACCTTTTTCACACACAACGTCTGCTTTATCGGAATTTATCATAACCTTACAGGAAAATCCACATTTTGATTTTACAAGTGCTTCAATGTCAGCTTCAAGTTTAATTTCATCTGTAAGTTTCGCAAGTTGTTTGGCAGCTGTATCTACAGCTGATTTAGAAGCAGACGGATCATTTATTACTTTTTTCAGCATATCAAACGCTTCGTCGTGTGATTTTTGCCGTGTCATTTTAAAATTTGCAAACGGGTCGGCAGAATCATCTATATTTGTCAAATTATCTCCTGTTGAGGAAACGTATTGAGCATCTCCGAGCACAGAATAACTGACACTTTCTTCAGTTCCGGTTTGTGCAACATCCGGCCGTGTGAAATACCAGTTTACAAACACCGCTGAACCGAGTGCTAAAACGAGTGCACTCATAATAATCTGCCTTTTTTTGATAATTATGTTCAATTATATCTCTCCTTTTATGAATTTAATTTACATACACTGATTCGGTTTACCCCAACGTCAAGCACAGCTGTCAGCATTTCTATCACAGCATTCCTGACATATTGATTATCACCGCCTTCACATACAACAGCAACACCTCGAACTTTGGGAGTCACAGTTTTTAACAAAAGTCCGTTTTGATTTTTTTCGCTGTCGATAATAATATATTCACTGTCCTCATCTGTTGAGTTATCATCTTTCGATAAGCTACCGTCTTTTGCGTAAACAGTTTCATAATCACACTCCAATGTTATTATTACTTTTGAATTACCGGCACCACTGATTAAAGAAATCATATCACTAAGCTTTTTTTCAAGTTCTGCAATATACACCGATTCATTAAAAGATGTCATTTCTACAGAATTTTTTATTTCAGTATTATCTTCACTTTCCGAAGAGGATAATACTATCAGTATAACTCCTGAAATACCGAGTAAGAGAATAAACAATAGCTTTCTGTCATTTTTAACACGTAAAATAAACTTATCAAATAATTCTTTTATCATTTAATCCTCCGCCATAATATTTATCTGCGGTATAACTTTAAACTCATCTTCAATGTATCTCGTTAAATCAGATACATCAGTTTGTTCATATAAAATAATGCCGATTTTATCTATAACAATATCGTAATTTTCAGAAATATTAATTTCAACATCTACTTCTGATTTGCTTTTCATTTTTTCATTTATGTATGAATTAACCTTTGTAATTATTTCATTTTTTAATATCGATATTGTCTCAAATTCCAGCTCTTTTTTTAGTTTATTCTCTTCTATCCATTCATTAATATGTTCTACCTCAACAGAAAATAATTCATTTCTGTCAATTTTAACAAAAGGTGTTAAAAAACTTAAAAGTACGAATATTGCAATTACCGTATTTACAGTTTTTTCAAGTGTACCGGTTGGTGAAACAAATGAAATAACCGCAGAAATTATTGCTGCAGCAGTAACTGACAATGCCCAAGACTTAATAACTTCCATTTCAACCGCCTTTGATTACCATTATTAATCCTATACTCAAAATAAAAACAATCGAAATTAGTAACAATAACACTGTCAGAAGTGATACCGCAGATGCGCATGCTGACAATAGCTGAGATATATTTTTTAGTGAAAATATATCAGTCAATGCTTCAAGTAAATTTATTGCAATTATCCAGCAAATACACTCCGTAATAACAGGCAGATTAGTAACAGCAATTACAGTAATCGCAAATACAGCGACAGTATTTTTTACCAATGAAAGCGTACCTAGGATTGAAATGTAAGCATCACTGATTGCACCACCTATAAAAGGCACAACGTTACCTATCAGAAATCTTATTCCTCTTACAGCTACGCCGTCTGAAGCGTCAGCAAGCATACCTTTAACAGTGAGCATCAGAATAAAAACTGTAGCTGCACCACTCATAATTAAGACAGTTATTTTTTTGATAAATGCAATGAATTTATCAAAACTTACAGCATCGTTTATAGGTGTAATTAATCCAAGCGAAAGTATGATCTGAATGAGTGGTCTAATAAAACCGTTTGCAATCTGAACAACCGCTTGTGCAACCATAAAACACATTGAATTATAACTAAGTGCCAATATCGGATTTCCGCTTACCGTAATAACTGAAGCAAGTACCGGAATAAGTCCCAACATAAAATCTGATGATAAATCAATTGCCGAAATAACTCTTGTAATACATGAAGTGAGAGGTATTATCAAATTTAAAGCAATACAGAGAACAGCGAATATGGATACAACTCTTATCATTTTTCCTTCATTGGGAAGAAATTGTGAAGCTATACTTACAGCTATAATCATCGTTGCGATATTAAATGATGTTTTCAACGGAGTTTTATAATTACCTGATATCACCTCAAATAATAAGTCGAAAATCTTACGCGGTGACAAACCTAAAAGTTTTTCAAAATCAACACTGTCAATATCTAGTTTCTCGAGCAGTTCTTTTTGCTCTTCAGTCAGATTTTCAAACAATTCAATTGCACCGCTTGATTCGACCTGTTTATCAAATAAATCCTGTGAAACAGCAAAAGATGTAAACGAAAAAATATAAATTAATACTGCAACTATCAATAAAAATCCGAATTTTTTTACTGTCATTCATTTATCAGTTCCTTTGATATCTGAAAAATTGCTTTTAATAAGGGAACAGCAAGCAAAACAATCGACGTTCTTCCGGCAAGATCTACACAAAAAGCAATAGATTTGTTTCCGCTGTCAGTGCATATCTCACAAGTGATATTGCAAAAGATAGAAATTATCAGCACTTTTATAATGAGTAAAATATACTCATTGTTTATTTTTATATCATCAGTAAAGCCCAGCAAATCTTCAGAAATATCAGCTAAAGGAACTAAAATCATTATGCCTATTAAAAAAACAGCAGTAATTCTAATGAGGTAAGAAAATTCAGGCTTATATTGATTAATCATAGCTATAAAAAAACAAGCTGATAAAGCAATAAATATAATTTTAATAATGCTCATAAATTTCAGAATTCCATAATTTTTTTTAATGCCGATATCAGATCTGACAATTCAGGCAAAAGCATCATAATGACAACTATCACTCCTGCCATCGTTGTCAGCATTGCGTACTCATCTCTGCCTGAGCGGGAAAGTACCTGATGCAAAACAGCAACCGCAATACCTATTGCACCAATCTTAAATATCAGAACAATTTCCATTCTTCCTCCATTAAACAAAACAGTTATATCAATATAACAAAAGCTGTCAAAACACCTATCCCGGCTATCGCTTTGCAAAGCCGAACTCGTTCGGATAATTTATCTTTTTCATATTTATAACGTTCTTCAAATCTTTTTATGTACTCATCACACATCTGTGTTTGTTGATAGCAGTCAGTTGTACCAAGCTTATTACCAAAGCTTTTCAGTAAATCAGCATCACTTTTATGCAGAGCAGATTTAATAAAAAATATATCTACTGCATCTGACCAATTAACTGAAAAATCACCATCAATACTTTCACTTACTTGCGTTAAGAAAGTCAAATCCTTTAATTCATCACACCTTGCAGCTTTTTCGGTTATCATAATAACCGTCTCATTACAATAAGCTAAATCGACTGAAAAATTCTTAATCATCGTAATACAGTTACCAAGCAACTTTACTCTTTTATTAAACATTGAAACTACATAAAAATTTGCTGTAATTATCGAAATCGAGAGTATTATTACTCCCACAATATTTATCAAGTAATTCACCTGCCGTAACAATCTTATCCACTTTACTCGGATAATTCTTACCTTTAAGAAATACAACAGCAGAAAATGCACCGCTTTTGATAAGACTCATAATATGTTTTCTGTGTATCAGTTCATATTCATCGGAAGCATGAACACTCAGATAAAAATCAACGCCTGAATTAAGTCCCATTTCAATCGCTGTTATTTCATCATCATTTCCTATTTCATCAAGTATAATTTTTTGCGGTGACATTGATCTTAAAGCAATAATAATCGCCTCTCCTTTCGGATAACCTGTAACAACATCACTGCTGACACCTATATCGTTTTGCGGCACACCGTTACAGCACGCGGCTATCTCTTCTCGTTCATCAATTATCACGGTTTTCAAAAATCCTCCCGTTTCAGAAGAGAGTATTCTTGCAAGGTCTCTTAAAACAGTTGTCTTTCCGCTTGAAGGAGGTCCGGCAATCAATACTCCACCTCTTCCCAAATCACGAATATAAGCATATACTTCTTCAGCAATACCTTTAAACTGACGCGAAACTCTTATGTTAATTGAAGAAACTTCTCTAACTGAATTAATTGTACCGTTAGCGGTTACTGCCGTGCCGACGATTCCTACACGGTGACCTCCGTTAACAGTAACATAACCACCACAAATACTTTCCTGATAAGTGTGAACTGAATAACTGCAAACCGCTCTGAAGCATTCATCTATGTCATTTATTGAAGCTTTTATTACATTTTCGTTAATTATATAACTCTCTATACCGCATTCGCTCAAAAACACATCACCGAACAGTCCGCTGATCATAACAGGACGTCCGCATCTGAGACGTATTTCACTAGCATCAGTTTTAATACTGTCAGGTAAATTAAGCAACGCCCGTCTTATTCGCACACCTGTACAGCGTGCTGCAGATTCAAATCTTTTTACACTGTCTTCAGCCATTTTTGTTACCTTCCTTTCGTTACTAAAACATCATATGTAATCTTGTCCCGATTTAGAACAATAAAACAAAAGAATAATTGCAATAAAACCGAGAAATATATATATTGAAAAAAAATAAGAATTATGCTATTATATTTTTTAATTCAAATAAGGAGTGTTTAAGGAAGTGAAAAAGAATAAACTTTTACAGACGTTCAGCAATAACAGATATTCTTTCCTTGCTTTTGCAGCGTCTGCATTTGTAATGGTCATCGTGTATTACTGCTTCAACGTAATACCTTTTGGTGACTATACTGTTCTGAGAATGGATCTTTATCATCAGTACGGTCCGCTTTTTGCAGAACTTTACGACAGAATAACACAGGGAGAAAGCCTTATCTATTCATGGAATTCCGGTTTAGGCTCAAGTTTTCTCGGTAATTTCAGTAACTATCTTGCAAGCCCCCTTGCAATAGTTATGCTGCTTTTAGGCCATGTCAATATGCCTGAAGCAATTGCCATTATGGTACTTCTCAAAGCCGCTTTTGCAAGTGCATTCTTTTCATACTATCTTCGTAAAACTACCGGTAAAAACGATTTTACAATCTCTGCATTCGGTGTCTTGTACTCTTTCTGTGGTTTCTTTATTGCTTATTATTGGAATATTATGTGGATTGACGCAATGGCTGTCTTTCCGCTTGTAATGTATGGCATAGAGAGAATTATATGCAACGGCAAATTCAGAACGTATATGTTCTCACTTGCATTTGTTATGATTTCCAATTACTATATGGCATATATAATCTGCATCTTCTCCGTAATATATTTCATAGCTTTTTATTTCAGCCGTTACTCCATAAATGAGAAATTCAATATAACAAAGTATGTTGATGTTGAAGGTAATGAAGTAAAAGCAAAAAGAAGTAAGAAAAACTTTATTTTTATTCTTTGTAATTCCCGCTTTTTTAATTCTGGTGTACGTTTTGCATGTGCTTCGGTCGCTGCAGCAGGCATTGCCGCTGTTCTTCTTTTACCTCTCTATTTTATTCTTCAGAATTCTTCAGCTACTTCGGGTACATTCCCTTCTGAAGCAAAAACATATTTTAAAATCTTTGACTTTATAGCTAATCATCTAAATTCTCTTGACCCTACAATTCGCAGCAGCGGTGAAGACGTATTACCTAATGTTTATTGCGGTGTTATTACCGCTTTGCTTGCTCCGCTTTATCTTTACTCTAAACATTACTCAAAGAGAGAAAAAGCCTGTTACGTAACACTTTTAGGCTTACTTTTCATAAGCTTTAATCTCAATATGCTCAACTATATCTGGCATGGCTTCCATTTCCCGAACGATCTGCCGTACAGACTTTCATATATTTATTCGTTTGTTCTGCTTGTAATGGCATATAAGGCATTGACGCATATTAAGGATTACACACCTAAAATGCTTTTGACTGTCGGTGTTGCCGCCCTTTCATTTATAATTATCACTCAAAAAATCGGTTCTAAAAACGTAACTGAAGAAACAGTAATCATATCAATTATTTTTGTTGTATTCTATACACTTGTAATGATAATGATGAACAGCGGAAAATATCAGACAAGTGCAATAGCACTTTTACTTTTCTGCTGTGTAGTATCAGAAGCAGCCATCGGCAATACATCTCACTATGTAATGCAGCAGCAGAAGACATATTATACAAGTGACTATGATAAATTTGTAGCAACAAAACGTAAGCTTGATGAAAGAGAAAAGGGTGAATTTTACAGAATGGAGCTCACCGATCTTCGTACAAGAATGGATCCTTCCTGGTACGACTACAATGGTGTTTCAATATTCTCTTCAATGGCTTATGAATCCACTTCAAACCTTATAAATTATCTCGGTGTTGACGGTAACTTTATCAACAGCTACACTTATAACGGTTTCCAGACACCTGTTTTCAATATGATGATGTCTCTCAAATACATCGTCGATAACACAACAACTACACCTAAACCTACAGAAGACCTGTTTACTCAATTACATCAGATCGGAAAATTTACAGCTTACGAAAATAACTATCACCTCAATATCGGTTACTGTGTCGACAAGTCAATTCTCGGTTGGGATTATTCGAATGAAAATCCTTTTATTGTTCAGAACGATTATTTTGAGCGTTCAACAGGCATCAGTGAAGTATTCACTCAGCTCCCTGTAACCTATTTTGATTATGATAATATCAGTGAGTTTACATCGGGTTATGATAACGGTGAATTAACTTTCTTCCGTACTGTAAACGATGTTGATGCAAGCTTTACTGCTTGCTATGAGGTAACTGAAAGCAAAAATTACTATCTATTTGTTGAGTCAAGCAATGTCGAAGACGTTTCTATATCATACGGTGAAACAGTATATGACCATAATTTCGACTCAGAGCATATAGTCAGCATAGGTTATGTTGAAGCCGGTGATACAGTTTATGTCAATATTCCTATAAGTTCGGGTAACTCGGGTTATGTTGATGTTTATCTCGCAGGCCTTAACACTGAAAGCTTTGTTGAAGGATATAACAAACTTAAAACCGAACAGCTTGACATTGAAACATTCGAAGACACCCGCATTAAAGGCAATGTTACAGCACTTAAAGACTCTGTTTTCTATACATCTATCCCCTACGATGAAAGCTGGCAGATATATGTTGACGGAAAACGTGTAAGTGTTGCAGAAATGCAGGAATGCAAACTCGGCAACGGTCTTATTGGTTTCTACCTTACTGAAGGTGAACACGATATTGAACTTAAATATGTAGCAAGAGGACTTACTGCAGGTATTATTGTTTCTGTTTCAACAGTCGCTGTATTAATACTGCTATTCATAATTTTCAGAAAGAAAAAGCCGATTGTATCAATTCTCGGCGGATATTCCGACAAAGCAAATATCGAAATCGTTGAACTATCGGATGAGCCTACAGATATCAATAAATCAGACCAGGAAAACTTAACAGAATAAAAAATAACCGCAGATTTCTCTGCGGTTATTTTTTATTTACTTAAAGAATCAATATATTCATCAGCGGAAAGAAATTCTACTGAATAACTGTTTATTGCATTTCCTACAGCAACTTGTTTATCAAGCGGTATATCAATCAATTTATATTTATGATATTTATCAGTTACAGTTGCATAATCAAACGCGTTACAATAACCGACAATAATTTCTCCGCCTGATGTTTCAGAAATATCAAGTTTTTTTAAATTATTACCGTATAACGAAAGTGTCGAAAAGCTTTGTTCCGGCAAATAAATATCAGTTAATGAATTATTGCTTAAATTCATATAAACGTTCGGTTGATTAAAATCAGGCAGATCATCAATCGAATTAATATCATTATCTGAAAGTTCAAGATAAGTTAATGATCGGCAATTCTTCATACCTTTTAGCGTAGTAAGAGCACATCTTCGAGCAGAAAAACGTTCAATAACCGTAAGAGTTTTTAAAAAATCAAGTGAACTTAAATACTTACATTCATCAACAGTAAGTATCTTGAGCAACTTTAACTTGCCTACAGAATCAAAATCTTCAAATAAATTACCGTCAAGATGAAGTTCTTTTAATGATTCTGCTGATTTAACAAGTATTCCGGATAAAAAACTTTCATCTGTTGAGTTATTATTTTTCAGAGAAACCTTTTTCAAAACAGATGTATCAGCAAGTCCATTGAAATCATTAATATTATTGTTATCAGCTTCAATTACTTCAAGCCTTATTGCTTTTTCAAGTCCATTCAAAGATGTAAGACTATTAGAGTTAACATAAAATTCCCTCAACTCTGAACAGTTGCTTAATGTTTCAATCGATTCTATATGATTATCATTAATGCTTAATATCTGAAGTCTTGTACAATTATCAAGAGAAGATATATCAGAAATTCCGTTTGAATCAGCATATAAAGAATTAAGTTTTGTTAAGTTTTCAGTAAATGAAATATCACTTACTGAGCACAAATTAAACGAAACAGTTTTTAAAGTGTCAGATACATCAACCAAAGCAGACAAATCTGTAATATCTTTATTGCCGTCAATATCGAACGATGTTAAATCGAGAGATTTAAAATCAATAGTCTTAAGGTGTTCATCGGTAAGACCGCAATTTTTAAGTGAAAGCGTAGTTGAATCAGTAATCCAGCTAAGGTCAGTGCCTGGCAAACTACAATTACTTAAATTGATATAACTGACAGCTTTCATCTTTTTAATCGCATCAATATCTTCTGGCGAAAGATTTGCGTCATAAATCGAAACCGTAGTATCATTCTTCTTATACTTTTTACCCGCTATTTCAACAGTATTAAAAGCTGAAAAAATTATTCCTGCAACTATCAATATTGCTAAAACAGCAAATCCGATTATAACAAAGATTTTTTTAGAATTCTTTCGAGGTGGAAGTTCTTTTTCTTTAAGTATTTCAGGAATATCAGGAATATCTCTATTATCTATTTTTTCATTCTCATATCCTGTAATTTTATAGTTTGTATTCATT
>JAZSEX010000067.1:0-26569 GCA_045531935.1 Acutalibacteraceae bacterium
GGCTGTAACTATGCCGCTGGTGAAATGGGCCATATGGTTATCGCTATGGACGGTGAGCAGTGTAATTGCGGCAGACGCGGTTGTTGGGAGAGATATGCTTCCGCTACTGCTCTTATTGCACAGACAAAGGATGCAATGAAGCAGGATGTTGACAGTATAATGTGGGACCTTGTTGAGGATAATATTGCAAGAGTCAGCGGCAGAACTGCATTCGATTCAATGCGTAAGGGCGATGCAACAGCAAAGAAGGTTGTTGATAACTATATCCGTTACATTGCAGTTGGTCTTGTTAATGTTATCAACGCACTTCAGCCTGATGTAATCTGTATCGGCGGCGGCATCAGCCATGAGAAGGATAACCTTCTTATTCCGCTTCGCAAGCATGTCGGCAGAGGCAGATACAGCATCTATTCAGATAAGCAGACTGAGCTTTGCTGTGCAGTTCTCGGTAACGATGCAGGTATCATCGGTGCAGCTCTTCTTGATAAATAATTAAAAGGTCAGTTGGTTTTATGAATAACACTGATAAAATTCTGATAGGTTTGCAAAAGGCGGGCATTGAGTACCGCCTTGATGCACCTATGTCCGAATATACTTCTTTTCGAACAGGTGGTCCTTGTGATGTTCTTGTTCTTCCGAAGAATGAACCTGAACTTCGCCGAGTACTTGCTCTTTGTTCAGATGAAGAAATTAAACCGTTTGTTTTCGGAAACGGCACAAACCTCCTTGTATCCGATGCGGGTATAAGGGGTGTTTCGGTGCGTCTTGCTTCGAATTTTGATGATATCCGTTTACTCAACGACGATATGATTTTCTGTACAGCAGGTACAAAGCTTGCAAAGCTTTGTAATTTTGCCCTTGAAAATTCACTTTCAGGTCTTGAGTTTGCTTACGGTATACCCGGTACGGCAGGCGGTGCGGCATATATGAACGCAGGTGCCTACGGCGGTGAGATGAAAGATGTTCTCGTTTCCTGCAATCATATCGACTATTCCGGTAATCCCGGCAGGCTTACAGGTGATATGCTTGGCCTTTCTTATCGACGCAGTGCTTATACCGATAAGTATTTTGTCATCACCGGTATTACTGTCAAACTTCAGAAGGGCGATAAAGACGAAATTAACTCCAGAATGAAGGACATTCTTCAACGTCGTATCGATAAACAGCCGCTTGATCTGCCCAGTGCAGGCAGCTTTTTCAAACGTCCTGAGGGATATTTCGCAGGTGCGCTTATTGAACAGTGCGGTCTTAAAGGCTTTACAGTCGGCGGTGCGCAGGTAAGTGAAAAGCACGCAGGCTTTGTTGTTAACAAGGGCGGTGCAACTACTGCTGAAATCATTGAACTTGGCAGACAAGTCAGCGAAAAGGTGCTCAGCCAAACAGGTGTTGAGCTTGAAATGGAAGTCAAATATATCGGGTAATTAATATGAATACTGAATTGCAAGAACGTTCTTTTGC
This sequence comes from Acutalibacteraceae bacterium, assembly GCA_045531935.1. Lineage (GTDB taxonomy): Bacteria > Bacillota > Clostridia > Oscillospirales > Acutalibacteraceae > UBA8612. The sequence goes on from JAZSEX010000067.1 coordinate 1,459, forward strand.
AGCAAGAGCAAAGGATGAAATATGTCAGATATCAGCCGACTTGCCGACCTGCTGTTACCATGCAATGTCCTACGGGCTGTTGCTGTGCGGCAGGTCTTTCAGTTCATCCTCTATGATGCTTGTAACTGAGCACAGGGGTACGGCAGAGCTTTATTCAAAAGCTGTCGCTGATATTATTGGTAAAGAGCCTGAAATCAAAGCATCTGAATCAGGCAAATTTTCTGTGTCTGTCAGCCGTAAGGAGGACAGGCTTAAAGTTCTTTCTGTTTTCGGCATATCTGAAAAAACTATCGGTGTGCGTATAAACAGAGCTAATATAGCCGATGAATGCTGCCACGCATCATTTGTTCGTGGTGCATTCCTTGCTTGCGCAACCGTTACAAGCCCTCAGAAGAGTTATCAGCTTGAATTTTTGTTGCCTTATCTGCATTTGGCTGATGATATGCTCAATCTTTTGCAGGAGCTTAATGTTACTCCTAAAATGTCAAAGCGCAGAAACAGCTATGTTGTTTATATCAAACGCAGTGAGGTTATTGAAGATCTGCTTATGACAGTCGGTGCCCAGAACTGTGCATTGGAAATTATGCAGATTAAAATTGAAAAAGATATGCGTAACAAAATTAACCGTAAGGTTAACTTTGAAACAGCTAATATTGACCGTTCGGTTGCCGCTGCAACAGAGCAGCGTGAGGCAATCCGTCGCCTTAAAGAAAACGGCAGATTTGAAGCTCTTTCTGATGAATTAAAAGAGCTCGCACAGCTCAGGGAAGACTATCCGGAGGCAAGCCTTAAAGAGCTTGGTGAATTGCTTTCCGTTAGTTTATCACGCTCCGGTATTTATCACAGACTCAATAAGATTGTAAGCATTGCACAAAGCGAAGAATAAATTTTTTCAGTTCGGTGAAAGGAGGGCTCGGGATGTCCGGATTTACACATCTTCATCTTCATAGTGAATTCAGCTTGCTTGACGGTGCCTGCCGTATCAGGCCGCTGATTGCTGCAGCTAAATCACTCGGGCAGACAAGCCTTGCCATTACCGACCACGGCTCAATGTTCGGTGCCGTTAATTTTTATAAAGAAGCCGTTGCACAGGGTGTCAAGCCGATAATCGGCTGTGAGGTATATGTTGCCGCACGCACCAGATTCGATAAGGTGCACGGAATTGATAACGAGCGTTACCATCTTGTACTGCTTGCAGAAAACGATAAGGGCTACAGCAATCTTTTGAAGATTGTTTCAGATGCGTGGACACAGGGCTTCTATACCAAGCCGCGTGTTGACCGTGATTTACTTGAAAAGTACCACGAGGGTATAATTGTGCTTTCTGCCTGCCTTGCAGGCGAAGTACCGCAGGCTCTGCTCCGCGGGGATTATGATTCTGCAAAGAAAACCGCATTGTGGTACAGTGAAGTTTTCGGTAAAGATAACTATTTTATAGAAATCCAGAATCACGGTATTGAGGAAGAACTTCGCGTATTACCTCTTCTTAAGCGTCTTTCCCGCGAAACGGGTATAGGGCTTGTTGCTACAAATGACGTGCACTATATCCGTAAGGAAGATTCTAAAATCCAGCAGATTCTTATCTGTATACAGACTAACCATATTCTCGGTGAAAACACCGGCATTGAGTTTGAAGCGGATGAGTTCTATCTCAAAAGTGAAGAAGAAATGCGTAATCTTTTTGCCGATGTTCCCGAAGCAATAGAAAACACCGCGAGGATTGCAGACAGATGTAATCTTAATATTGAGTTCGGTAATACCAAGCTTCCTAATTTTGATACACCGAACGGTGAAGACCACTTTGAATATTTTACCCGTATGTGCCGTAAGGGATTTATACACAAATACGGCGATTCTGCTCCCGAAGAATATCGGGAACGTCTTGAATACGAGCTTAACGTTATAAATACAATGGGCTATACGGATTATTATCTCATAGTCCACGACTTTGTCCGATATGCAAAAAGCCGGGGGATACCCGTAGGTCCGGGCAGAGGCTCGGGTGCAGGCAGTATAGCTGCATACTGCATCGGTATTACGGGCATTGACCCTATGAAATATAATTTGCTTTTCGAGCGCTTTCTTAATCCCGAAAGAGTCAGTATGCCTGACTTTGATATTGATTTCTGCTATGAACGCAGACACGAAGTAATTGACTACGTTATTTCAAAATACGGTGCCGATCATGTATCTCAGATCGTTACTTTCGGTACTCTTGCCGCAAAAGCCGCAGTACGCGATGTAGGTAGGGTAATGGGTCTGCCTTATGCTACTGTTGATGCAGTTGCAAAGCTGATACCGTTTGAACTCGGCATAACCCTTGAAAAAGCCCTTGCGCGTTCTTCCGATCTTCGCAGCAGATATGATAACGATGATACGGTACGAGAGCTTATTGACAATTCAATGCAGATTGAAGGTATGCCGAGGCACGCTTCAAAGCATGCGGCAGGTGTTGTTATTACCCGTGATCCTGTAAAGGATTATGTCCCGTTGGCTCTCAGTGATGAGTTTGTTGTTACTCAGTATACAATGACATCACTCGAAGAATTAGGCTTGCTTAAAATGGACTTTCTCGGGCTTAAAACACTTACGGTTATTTCCGATGCGGAGAAAGCTGTACGAGAAATTAACCCTGATTTTGATATTGAAAATATTCCTTTGGACGAACCTGAAACTTATAAACTTTTTTCAACCGGTCAGACTTACGGTGTTTTTCAGTTTGAATCTGCCGGTATGCGTTCGGTGCTTACCCGCATCAAGCCTGAAAATTTAGAAGACCTGATAGCTGTTATATCTCTTTACAGACCGGGGCCGATGGATTCTATCGACACATATATTCAGAACAGACGAAACCCCGACAAAACGGTATATAAAACGGACAAGCTCAGAACTATACTCAGTGTTACACACGGTTGTATGGTTTATCAGGAACAGGTAATGCAGGTTTTCCGTGAACTTGCAGGATATTCATACGGCAGAGCTGATGTTGTACGTCGTGCGATGTCTAAGAAAAAGCACGATGTAATGGAAAAAGAACGTATGACGTTTATTGAGGGAGCGGGTAGAAATGGTATTGAGCCTGCTGTTGCTAACTCGATATTTGAAGATATGTCTTCGTTTGCTTCGTATGCCTTCAATAAATCTCATGCGGCGGCTTACTCGCTTGTTGCTTACCGTACGGCGTGGTTAAAGTGTCATTATCCTGCTCAGTTTATGGCTGCTTTGCTTACAAGTGTGCTTGACCAGTCAGCAAAAGTAAGCGGCTATATCAATGAGTGTGAGCGGCTCGGTATCAGAGTTTTAACGCCCGATGTCAATTCAAGTTTCGAAGGCTTTGTTGCTAAGGGAAATACAATACTGTTCGGTTTGCTTGCAATCAAAAATCTCGGACGAGCTCTGATAAGTAGTATTATTGAAGAACGCGAGAAAAACGGTCGTTTTGATAGCTTCTATTCGTTCTGTAAACGAGTTTACAGCCGCAATTTTAACCGTCGTGCTGTTGAGAGTCTTATTTACAGTGGTGCTCTGGACGGTCTTGGTCTTAACAGACGTCAGATGCTCATAATGTTGCCCTCGATTCTTTCTGAGCTGGAGTCTGACAGAAACGGTGCACTCAGCGGACAGATGAACTTTTTTACGCTTCTCGGCGAAGAGCATAAGGCAGGTCCTGAAATTCCCGATGCTGATGAAATGCCTGCAGATGAAAAGCTTCTTCGTGAAAAGGATGTTATAGGCTTTTATGTCAGCGGTCACCCTATGGCAGGCTATGCTTCACTTTCACAGAAACTCGGGTGTGCAAATATTTTTGATCTTACCGATTCCGATGAATATGCAGACAATGCAAAAGTCACGGTTTTGGGTATAATAACATCTGTGAAGAAAAAAGTCACACGCAACAATACCGAAATGGCTTTTGTAACACTTGAAGATATGAGCGGAAATATAGAGGCTCTTCTTTTTCCTAAAACCGTTGCGGCTAATTCCGATTTGCTGATAAACGGTACTATTGTCCTTCTCAAAGGAAGACTGAGCCTGCGTGAAGATAAGGAGCCAAGTATCGTCTGCGATACGTTAGAGCCGTGTCCGCAGGCAGATAAAGCAGGGGATACTAAGCAAAATAAAAAGGTTAAACACGGTCTTTTCCTTCGTGTACCTTCAGAAAACAGCGATCTTACCGCAAGGGCAGAAAATCTGCTTGCAATATTTGACGGAAACACACCTGCTTATTTTTACTATAATGAAAGTAAGAAGTATTCGCAAAAAACAGCATCGGTCGATGTCAATGAGCCGCTTATGAAAGAGCTTAAGCGTATACTCGGAGCAGAAAATGTCGTTTTTCAATGAAAGTTGACAGAAATATCTTGACATATTTTTTTTATAGTGTACTATATTAAATGATTGATTTTCAGCATAGACATAGGAGAGATTAAGTTATGAACAAAATCGGTGTTTTAACAAGTGGCGGCGACGCTCCCGGTATGAATGCTGCAGTGCGTGCAGTTGTCCGTACAGCTTGTTACCTTGGTATGGAGGTTGTAGGTATCCGTTACGGCTACAAGGGTCTTCTTGAGGAAGATTTCATTGATCTCAATATGCGTAACGTATGTGATATTATCCATCGCGGCGGTACCAAGATTTATACAGCTCGTTGCCCCGAATTCAGAGGCGAAGAGGCAGTACGCAAGGGCGTTGAAATTGCAAAGAAGCACGGTATCGAAGGTCTTGTTGTTGTCGGCGGCGACGGTTCATTCCGCGGTGCACGCGACCTTTCAAACTTCGGTCTACCTTGCGTAGCAATTCCCGGTACTATCGATAACGATATCGTCTGCACAGACTATACAATCGGTTTCGACACTTGTCTTAATACTGTTCAGGCTCTTGTTGACCGTCTTCGTGACACTATCGAAAGCCACAGCCGTTGTATGGTTGTTGAGGTTATGGGTGCACGTGCAGGCTATCTCACACTCAACGCAGGTATCGCAGTAGGTGCAACAGCAATCGTTATTCCCGAAATTCCTTACGATATCGAGAAGAACGTTATTGAAAAGATCAAGCGTACCAAGGAAACAGGCAAGAATCACTTTATCGTTATGGTTGCTGAGGGCGTTCGTTTCCGTGACGGTATTACTGTTGATGAAATCGCTAAGAAGATCGAAGAAGAAACAGGTGTTGAGGCTCGTTCAATCGTTCTCGGTCATATTCAGCGTGGCGGTTCACCCTCAGTTCGCGACCGTGTTACAGCAAGCCAGATGGGTTACAAGGCTGTTCACCTTCTTCACGAGGGTAAGAGCAACCGCGTCGTTGTAATGCACGGTGCACAGATTACAGATCACGATATCAACGAAGCTCTTGAGATGAGCAAGACTATCGATAAGGATCTTTATAATTGTGCAATGGAGATTTCTCTCTGATTTTTGGTTATATAAGTTCAGCCGTTCATCGTTTGATGAACGGCTGTTTATATTTTATTTGAATATATTAGCAAAAAATCCGATGAAGATTGTGAACAAAGCACTTATAAATTCAAACGGGTTGTCAGCATCTGCTATATTTGCTTCAAAGCGAGTGCCGAGTGATTCGGCAGACGGTGCGAAAAGAAAATCATCAATGCTTATGTCAGCGTTTTTACCCGAAAATTCAAGTTGGAATTTGAATACGTAATCGAGCTTTTCGTTTGCGTAGGTAAAGCCGCATTCGTTACCGCTGAGATAAAGGCTGTCAAGGTCAAGCGTAACCTTGTGCCATTCACCGTCAGCGGGAATTACGAACGTGCTGTCTTTTGTGCCTTCAACAGCAGGTGAATACCAGGAGTAAGAATTTACGTAAATTCTCAGAGTGTCTAGTGTAACTTCAGTATCTCCGTTATTGCGGACATAGAAGCTTATTTTGTTGTAATTACTCCAATCGGTATCTGTGTCTGCGAAAGACTTGTCTTTTCCGTCTATCTTATAAAGTTGAGTCGGCTTTACGGTGAATTTTGATTCATTTGATAAAATCCTTAATCCGTTTCCACCGCTGTATGCACTGTCAGCACTGATTGCTACATCAGCACCTTCAGCTTTCCATGTGTCAAATTCTGCACTGTGAGGGTCGGGGAGGAGATGCCATGCTTTTTCAAGCTCGCAATCAGCCCATGTTTTATCTGTCCAGTATACAGCGTTATTAATCTGTTTTGTAACAAAAGGACTTACAGGCAGGTATTTTTCTCCGTTAACAGTTGAGTACAGGCTTGAATATGTGTTGAGTGTGCAGTATGCATAGCTTGCACTTACAGGCTCACTTACTTCTTCGCTCCATACTTTAACAGTATCTTCTGATATGATTTCAGCCTGTGCCTGTATGTAAATACCGTCTTTTCCGCACACAGCAAAACCATTTATTAATTTATCGTCGGATTTGATTGAATCGCCGTAGTTTTTAAGTGTGACATATATGCTGCCGTCTTTTATTTCGCTTGATTCAACCGAAGCGGCAGTATAAGTTTCCGATTTGCCGTACACCATACCGAGTGCGGCGTTTGCCATACGTTCGCCGACAGGCTGTTTAGCTGACGGGTGAATCACTCCAACTGCAGGCTGATAGGTGAGAGACAGGTCATAAAGCGTTATCATAGCACGACTTTCAGGTAGTGCAGACTGAATCTCTGTGTAGTTGAGATTCCATTCCGATATTCTATGTCCGCCGTAATCGTACGGTGCGATCTGTGTATAAACAATCGGAAAGAATCCGTCTTCATACTCAAACATATCGGTATACATCTGCTGTAATGCATCAAAGCTGCGGGTGTACAAGTCGAAGCCTGTATCATAAATAAGGTCTGTTTCACCCTGATACCATATCATTCCTGAGGGACGGAAATTGCGGTAAGCGTGTGTACGAAGGTTGTAGTTTGCCGTCATATCAATATATATATCGGTGCTGTTTTCGTCCCAATCCAATTTTTCGATGTATTGTCCCTTTTCTGTCATCTCTTCTTTAAGCAAGCTGTCAGCATCAATAGCTTCTCTTGAAAGCCAGCTTCTTATTGATGAACCGCCGAGTGATGAATTGAGTATACCTACGGGCATATCAAGCTCATACATAAGCTTTTCTGCAAAAAAGTAAGCAACCGCACTCATACCGTATATTTCAGGATTGTCTCCGCAAATCCATTTTGCATCAATAATATCATTCTGTGGGTCTGCAGGTATTGCGTTTGTGCCGTTATATGTTGGATATGCAGGCTCAACAAGCACTCTGAGCCATTTGCTCAGTTTTTCGCCGCTGTTCATCATTTCAAGTCCCTTAATTGACTGACCGAGCGGGAACATCATATTACTTTGACCGCTTGCAAGCCACAGTTCGCCGAATACAATGTCTTCAATTTTTGCAAATTCGTTGCCGTCTTCAGTGAGTACTGCAGAATATTCATTATAACTGCCAGGAAGTGCAACAAACGATACTTTAAATGTACCGTCGTTATTAACTTTTGCACTTGAACTCAAAATCGGCCACGAGTTTTCGTTAAGCAACTGTACTTTTATTATGCTCCCTGGCTTGCCACCTTCACCGGCAAATATAACTTCTTTATTTTGCTCAAAAAGCATACCGTCACCGTAAACGGTGTAAAGTCTTGCGTTACTGTTTTCAGCCTCTGCTGTGAAACATAATCCGCCGAGTATAACCGATGCCAGAATAAGAGAGATTAGTTTTTTGAACATAATTTATCCTCCTAACTCTTAATATGATTTTATATTATCATTAATAATTAGCTAAGTCAATCTATTGAAAATAAGAGCAATATATGTTACAATTTTTTTAATTCAGGAGGTGCTGTGTATGAATACAAATTATGATGTTATCGTTGTTGGTGCAGCAACTGCAGGCAGTTATTTTGCACGCAAGCTTGCCGAAAACGGTGTGAGTGTACTTGTTATAGAATCAAAGCCTGAGGAAAAGGTCGGTACAAAGTACGACATTTTCCACGTCGGCCGTGAAGACTTTGATAAGTTTGGTATTCCGTGGCCTGTTAAGGGTGAGGACTATGCTTTTGAGTTTGACAGCACTCACGTTTGTTCTGCTTTCGGTCACTATCCCAAGTATTCACCCGGCAAGGTTGTCGGTATGCATATGCACGATTATACCGTACGTCTCAATCGTTGGGCAATAGACGGCGGTGCCGAGATTGCGTATGAAACAGAGTTTGTTTCCTGTATATATGAAAACGGCAAAATTACAGGTGTTAAGTGCCGTAATAACGGTGAAGAAATAAACATATCTGCAAAGCTCGTTGCTGATTGTTCAGGTATTCCTGCTGTTGTCAGACGAAGCTTGCCGGAGAATTACGGTGTTGAAACTTTTGAAATCGACCCTTCAGATATGTTCTATGTCGTTCTTCGCTACATAAGCTTTACAAATCCCGACGATAAAATGAATCTCCGTTCCTGGCCTTTTTATAAAACATGGGAAGCTCCTCAGCATAACCCGAACGGTGCAATTCTCGGTATCGGTGCCAATCTCAGTTTTGATATGTGTGAGAAAGTATATAAAGAATTTGAGACAGCAGTTGAGCTTACACCTCATAAGGTTGATTATTTTGAGCGTGGCTTTACTCCTTACCGCAGACCTCCTTATTCTCTTGTTTCCGATTCTTTTATTGCTCTGGGTGATGCTGCTTGTATCACAAAACCGTCCTGTGGTGAAGGTGTTACTGCCGCAATGGTGCAGATGGATGCCGCTCTTGAGGTTATTCTTCCGCTTTTCAAAGAAGGTAAGGAATGCAGCCGTGATAATCTCTGGATTATCAATAAAAAATACATCGAAGCTCAGGGTGCTGACTTTGCAAATCAGATGGCTGTTCTTATCGGTGCTGTTGCATCAAGTGCAGAGGAAAATGAATATTTCTTTGCAAACGACCTTATTTTCAGCACCAAGAATTTTATAGCAATGGGTGAGGGCGGTATGCCCAAATTCTCAATAGGTGAAATTCTTACAATGGCTTACCGTTTTATAAAAGGTATAGTTACCGGCAAATTAAGAATTTCTACAATTTTTGCTTTGCTTAAGGCTGTAATGAACGGCGGCAAGATTTCGGGTCATTATAAAAAATTCCCGACTACTCCTGCAGGCTTTGAAGCCTGGTGCAATAAAGCCGATATAATCTGGAAAAAATGCGGCAAAATGGCAGATATGGTAAGTCTTGATTAATTTTTAAATAGCCCAACCTGTGCTTGAACGCAGGTTGGGCTATTGTTTAAGGTGATATTTATTACCGATGAGGTGAAACCGTTGCAGTGTTTTTTGCATTAATTAGTTTTTTGTGCAACAATTTTATTTAATGCGTGACAATGTTTAATTCCGTTTTCGTGTTCATCATTAAATTTTTTGTTTTCAAATAGCTTTATCTCCCAATCATAATAGTACTCTTTTATCTCTCCGTTTTTGAACACACCAACCATTACATCTTTTAAATCTTCAGGTATTGGTTCTTCGTCTGTAAATAAGGCAATAATATTATATCCGTCAGGTTTGGTCCATTTTTTTAGCAAGTCGATTACTATAGGCTGTTTTTCTTTTTTTATAAACTGTAATACACCGTGAACAATAATTAAATCATACTTATATTTGAACTCAAAATCTAGAACATTACATATGGAAGTGTTTATATTAAATTTGTATTTACCTTTTAAGTAGTTTAATTTATCAATTGCGTTTGTTGATATATCAAATGCATCAACTTTAAAGCCTGATTTTGCTAAATACAATGCGTGCCTTCCGTCACCGCAACCAACATCTAAAATTTTTGCATCGTTGCTTAAAAATGGTACTATATCCTCAACCTCTTTACTTGGATTACCAAAGGTTGATTTTTCTTTGTTTAAATATTCATTTTCCCAAAAAGGTTTCAAAAACAACACATCCTTATTCATGTAAATATGGTAAACTCAGTAAAAACAACAATCGGCACAGCAGACTGCTATGCCGATTATATGGTTATTATCAGTCAGCAAATGCTTCCTTAACAGCGTAGTAAGAAGGCTTCGGGTTGCCCTCGTAATCTACAAGACCCCATTTTGTTTCAACAGGGCAGTCTGTCTGACCGCATACGTAGCAGTCGCCGCTGTCCTGCCAGCAATATACGAACATACCTATAACGTAGTCAAGCTCGCGTACCTTGGGGATTACGTATGAGAAGAAGTCAGCCTGACCTTCGTGAGTGTGGGGGAAACCGTAAAGACCGTAACCATCAGGAAGCTCTCTGTAAAGGTGATTTGAATATTCACCGTCAAACATCTGGCTTGCTCTGAATTCGGGTGTCTGGTCTGCATATTTGTCAAATTCATTTGCGAGGTCTTCAGGAAGATTTGCAATAAATTCATCAATGTGCTCACGAGCTTCTTTTTCACTGCTGAAGCCGTAGCCCTCAAGAATTTCTTGCTTTTCCTGTTTTGTCTTGGGCTCACCGAGACCTATGTAGCCGAATTCGCACATAATAATGGGTTTGCCTGTAACTCGTCTTACGAAGTTGAGAATTGTAATATACTGGTCGGGATTCTTGAGTACAGGCTCAAAACAACCGAGGTACATATCAAGACCGACATAGTCGCAGTACTTATGATAATCTTTCATAAGACCGGGAAGCTGAAGGATTGCAAGACCACCGAGGTTGTAACCGATAAGAATATCACCACGGTCAGGATACATTGCTTCAAGCTGAATACCTATAAAATATGCAGCTTCTTCAAGTGTAAGGGGCAGTGTAAAACGGTCAATTCCCATTTCGTTTGTAATCTGAAACGCACCTGCAATATCCTTGAGGTCTTCAAGATAGAAACGGGCAATATCCTGAATAGCTTCTTTGTTTTCGGGTGCTCTCGGATCAAGACCGTAGTCTATAAAGTCTTCGGGGTACGGTGTTATTGCCATAACCTTTATGCCGTTATCTGCATATGCCTGCATTTCTGCTTTCCAGTTTATGTAGCTCTGAGAAAGAGAACCGTCTTTATTAAAAGCAAAGGGAATATCGTCACGAATCCAACCGATGTTTGCTTCGTTGAGTAGGTCGTACTGCGGCTCTGCGTGGCATACGCCTTTCATAAATTCTCCTACTTTTTCTTCAGCAACAGGAATCTCTTTGTCGAATGCTACAAAGGGGTCTGTAACAATAAGTGATGCGAATGGAGTAATTACTGCGAGAATGAAACCTATGATTTTGAATAGAAAAGTCATATTAACCGCACCTCATTTCAGTTTAATATTATAATATTATCACTCAATTATTCTGTTTTCAACATTAAAAAGAAATTTCGTTATTAGGAACAAATAAGGACGTTTCCTTTTGTCAAAAGCCACGAAAAACAGTTTGTAGCTTCATAAAATGTTGTTTTTTTGTATCGAAAGTGATACTATTAGTGTAATCAATAAACTAAGAAAGGTGAAAAAATTATGATCCCATTTATCAACAAAATCATAACACTTATCCTTGTGCCCATCTATATGTGCCCATATATGCCGTGTGTGCATATAGCGAAGCTTTTTAATCAGCCCAAGGAGCTTATTTCCATCTCCGAATATAATGTCGGCAGTGAAGAAGATCCTGTTTACCTTACGGCGCACAGAGGTGTATCTGCTCTTGCTCCCGAAAACTCACTTCCCGCTTTCGAGGCTGCTGTTGATCTCGGTTATTACACAGCAGAATGTGATATTCATCTTACCAAGGACGGTCAGTGGGTTGTAATACATAACGGCTCTGTTGATGCACGCTTCTGTCAATTCGGCGATGTTGCCGATTTCACTCTCGAAGAGCTTAAAACGTTCAGCTATAAGAGCGGCGCAAACTTCTGGAAGTATGAAGATCTGAAAATCCCTACACTTGATGAGTATCTCGATGTTTTTGTAGGTACTGATACAAGACCTCAGATTGAAATCAAAGCAGATAATTATGATATGCTTTATACGGTTGTTGATGCTGTCAAAGCAAAGGGCCTGCAGGAAACGGCTATTATCATTTCGTTCGATTATCAGCAGCTCAAGGTTATTCACGATGTTGACCCCACAATTGAACTTTGGTATCTTATCGATGAAATTACACCCGAAAACATTGCCGCAGCTCAGGCTTTGGGCGACAATGTATGGCTTTCTCCGAATTTTGAGCGTAACGATCAGACTTCTATACAGCTTGCACTTGATGCAGGCATCGGTGTTTCTTTCTGGACCGTAAACACTGTTGAGGATGCAAAGATGCTCTATGATATGGGCGTACGCTATATCGAAACAGATATTCTCTGTAAATAATCAAAGTGCAAAAAGTGGCGGCTTGTACCTTTTTTGGTGCAAGCCGCTGTTTGTTATTTTGTTGTTTTGTTAGGGGTTATGTTTTCATCCGGTTTTGCTTTCGGAAGACTCCAACGGAAATGTGCAGCGAGAAAACGAAGAATAATTACAACTATTGCACCACCGATTACAGCAATATGTTCATTTGTAAATTTCCAAAGTATAATACAGGTAATTGCTCCGAAAAACGATGCGCACGCATAGAAATGTTTTACGAATATGTAAGGTGTGCTTTTGGAAAGAACGTCACGAAGAACTCCTCCGCCGATACCGGTTACCATACCGACAAATATAAGCAGGAAAAGGTTAGGGGAGTCCGCTTTATGCATCGCTGTCTGAATACCTGCAACGGTGAATATTCCGAGTCCTAGAGAGTCCATTATCAACATAACAAAATCATAAACTCTATGATTTTTGTAAAAGAATCTGTGAACTGCAGGTATAAAAATTATAACAGATACTGTCAGTGCTACTATAGCATAAATGGGGTTGCTGAAAGTTGCGGGCGGAGTATTGCCTAATATCAAGTCTCTTATAACACCGCCGCCTACAGCTGTTACTATGCCCAGAGTTGCAACACCAAGTATATCCATTTTTTTAGTAATTCCTGTAATTGCACCTGATGCGGCAAAAGCGATAGTTCCTATCAGTTCAAAAATTAATATCATTGTATTTGACATTGGATTTTCACCTTTCTTTTGTCATCGGCTTTGAATTATATCATAACAAGCCGTATATTTCAATGATAAAAAATACTAAAAACGTCAAAAAAGAGTTAATATTTTATTCATATACTATTGACATTTATATTGGGAAAGTTATAATAAAGAATATTATGCTTTAAAAGGAGAATAATTAAATGAGTTTTGCAGGTCTGCTTTTGTTGTTTAAAAATGTTTTTCACGGCTTTACCGCAGTTGTTGTTCTGATTCCCATTCTTCTTACAATGGGTGCAGATGACAAACCCGGTACTGAGGTTATTATTAATGAAGATGCAACAAACGCTTACATCAACGAATACGGCGATCCTGATATTTCCGCTCATCGTTCAGGCGCAGGTGTTGCACCGCAGAATACCATGATGGCATTTGAGAAGATGCTTGAGAATGTAGATGAGTTCGGCGTTGATACATTTGAATTTGACGTTCAGCTTACTAAAGATGGCGAGCTTATTCTTCTTCATAACCTCACATTTGATGCAACTTCCAACGCTGTTGAAAAATACGGCAGAAAAAATGTTTATGCTTCACAGCTCACTTATACAGAAGCACGTGAACTTAATCTTGGTGAGAATTTTGAGCTTAACGGTGAATATCCCTACAGAGGTCTTAGAGGTGACGATATCCCCGAAAACCTCCGTGTAGCTAAGTGTTCCGAGATTATTGATTATATCGAAGCTAATGATGACGGAAAAGATTACCGCTATATTATAGAAATCAAGAGCACAGGTAAGCAAGGTAAAGAGGCTGCTGATAAGCTTTATCAGATTATTTCCGAAAGAAATATGAGGGACCGAGTTATCTGGGCAACCTTCCAGCCTGACGTTTCAGATTATATGGCTGATGAATATCCTAATATGCCCAGATCTGCTGACGTTATTGAGGCAATTCAGTTTTATTTCTATTCCCGTATGGGTTGGGATCTCGATGATGTAAATGTCAGCTATGTTGCTCTTCAGGTGCCCTACGGTGACAGTGCAGCAAATCTTATCAATACCGGTACAAAGGCATTTATCAACTACGCTCATAAGTATGATATCGCTGTTCAATACTGGACTATAAACGATGCTGAGGATGCAAGCTATCTTATTGAGAACGGTGCAGATACAATTATGTCTGACTATCCCGATATGGTCTATGACCTGGCTGAAGCTTTTTAAATAACTTAATTAAAATTTATGCCCGTATCATCTTTTTAGGTGATACGGGCATATTTCAATTATTTATTTGCTTTTAGTTTGCTTGTATGGATAATTATCCAAATATTAACTGCAATAAGTGATACAATAACCATAATGTTGTGAAGCATAGTAATGCTTGTGTAATTCTGATAGCTTTGTGAACAAAGGAACATATATGATATGAAAATCAACGCCATAAATAATGGCAAAAGTTCGCAAGAGATTTTCACCATATCGGTCTTTTCTGCCGCAATTCCCCATTTTTTAGCAAGTATTGCAACAATTCCTACAGCAACAAGTACTGATATTATTACATAAATAATCTGGTTTTTACTTTCGTCAAATCTTTCAAGTACGGGTCTGACAATACTTACGCCTATAAGGAAAAGGTAACCGAGTGCAAATGTAAGAATCTTATTAAACTTTTCGGGCACTTTGCTGAAGGCAATATCTTCAACATCCTCCTGAGCTTTAAGCCTGATCATATGTGCTGTTATAATACCGCCTGCGATGAAACCTGTGAAATATTCCCAGCAGCTCCACGGAGCAATGTATGCACCGAAATAGTTTTCTGCAAGCTGGTGAAAGCCTCCGTCACCAAAGTAGAAAAAGAGGTCGGCTGCAGTGATAGCAAATGCAAATGCACCGCATACAACAAAACCTGTATTTGCCGCTCTCTTATCCTTAATGATAAACCTTGCTGCGATAAGGCTTGCAACAGCCGAAATTGCGAGAGAAATCATTTCAACCGACTGGAAATAGTTTCTGCCTATGCTACCTGCGGGAACAGCTTTCTTTGCCCAGGAAACGTCATCGAAATGTTTGAGGTATACCTGCCATGCAGATCCGTCAATTGATTTTTTTGCAACAGTAGTTTCAAATGCATCAACGGCTTCTTTGGGAAGTGACTGAACTATAAGTGTTTTAAGGTCATCAAAAGAAATACCTTCAAGATTTTGTGTAAGCTTGAAGTTCTCGATAAATTCAACTTTAAAAGCTTCTCTGAATGCTGGTTCATAATCTGTGCTGACAGTTGCTTCGAATGCTTCGATAAACTCTTTTGATGCTAAACTCTTAAGTTCTTCAAGACTGAGTGCATCAAAAGAAACAAGTGTAAGCATATAATCCTTAAGACCTGTTTCAAAAGCTTCACCGGCTTGCGGCTGAATTGCACCGAGTATCCAGTGTGAAACTGTTGCTTTAGCAATAAGACCTGCTGCAAAGAAAACAGCAATAAGTATGATATAATGTCTTATTTTCCACTGTTTATCACTGTATGCTCGTCCGAGCATTATACCGTAAAGGCTTGCAAGACCAAAACCCAGGCTAAGCATTATGTAAATGGCGGAAGGAACTGAACAATATACGTCAGAAGTGAAAGCGGAATTGAAGGGGACAAGAGTGCTGATTTCAGAAGCGTTAAAAAGAACACCTGTTATCTGATCAAGCAGTGTGCCCCACGCGGGTACTGTAAGCATAAACATCAGTGAACTTACTGCAAGCCAACCGAAGTTCATTTTTTTGCGTGCACCTGCAACCATTGTTATGAACATTGTAAAAATAAATCCTGCATTAAGAAGTCCCCATGAGGAGCCCCAGCCGTGTGTGCCTCTGACTCTCCAGAGAAAACCCATCAGCAGTGCACCTATAAGTATGGTGAAAAGCTGATAACCAATGGAATATTTATTGTTTTTTACCATATTATCACCTCTTATTTTTCATAGTAGCATAATGAATTCACAATTTCAATAATTAAATTAAATCTTACTTGATTGAATCGGTTAACCGTGTTATAATGTACCGGTAAAATTAAATAACGGAGATGTTTAAAATGAAAGATATCTTGACAGCTAAATTTGTTAAAGAAATGCAGTCAACAACTGCAAATATGTACCGTCTTGGTTGGGACGAGCGTAACGGCGGTAACATCAGCTATATGCTTGATGAGGCTGAAGTAGGCGAATATCTTGACCTCAATAACGTAATTCGTACTATTCCTACAGGTTTTGATGCAACTGACCTTATCGGTAAGATTTTCATTGTTACCGGTACAGGAAAATATTTCAAGAACGTTATGGATGACCCTGAAAATAATCTCGGTATCATCCGTATTGCAGCTGACGGTACAACAGCTGAGCTCCTCTGGGGCTATGCTGACGGCGGTAAGTTCACTTCTGAGCTTCCTGCTCATCTTATGAGCCATATGGCACGTCTTCGTGTTGATCCCGAAAACCGTGTCGTAATGCATTCACATCCCACAAATACTCTTGCTATGAATTATATCCACGAGCTTGATGAGAAAAAGTTTACTCACACTCTCTGGGAGATGTGCACAGAGTGTATTGTTGTTTTCCCCGATGGTGTAGGTGTTCTTCCCTGGATGCTTTGCGGTACTAACGAAATCGGTGAGGCAACAGCTAAGAAGATGGAAGAGTTCCGTCTTGTAGTATGGGGTATGCACGGTATCTATGGTGCAGGTAAGACTATGGATGAAACATTCGGTCTTATCGAAACAGTTGAGAAGGCTGCACTGATTTATATGCTCACAGCTCATATGCCCAGAGTAAATACAATCAAGGACAGCGAAATGGTAGAACTTGCAGAGTTCTTCGGTGTTGACTACCGCAAAGATTTCCTCAATCTTTAATTCAGTAATATAATATTAAAAGCACTGCAGTTTAAACTGCAGTGCTTTTTATGTAGCTGTGAATTTTAAATGTACATCCAACCGAATAAGAATTCAATTATAGTTTCAAAACTGTTTTTGAACCAGAAAATTATTCTGTCAAAAAAGTTTCCTGCAAAATCTGTTTCGTAAGGAGTGGAAACAGATTCTACGGTAACACCGTCTTCTGTTTCGTATGTATAATAACCTATATAGTTATACTCAACACCGTTTATTGTGATTATAACTCCATCCGGGTCGAAGAAATATCCGTCTTCAGTTATGAAATTCATAACAATCCAGTAGTAGTCGCCGCCTTCATATGTATAAACGTCTTCGTAGTCGGAATTGTATGCGTAAACACCGTACATATCATATGTATCAAAGCTTACACCCTGTGTTTCAATAGTGATATACTCATTATAGTCTTCAACGTCATAGCCTTTGAGATCGTCTTCAATAGTAAGCTCAATGTTGTTTATCACTGTTTTTTCTTCAGGTATAACGTTGAGCTTTATAATTACGTATTCAATATATCCGCGTTTGTTTTCGATATGTGCAGTGTATTCAACTTCTTCTCCGTTTACGGTTACGTTTTCAAGCTGAATGTTGCCGTTATCATCTTTTGTAAACTCACAGCCATAAGCAGGTGTGAGGCAGATTTCAAGTATATATTCTTCTTCGACAAAGTAATTAAAAGGATCTCCGCCAAATGCATCTGTGACAATAACACCGCTGTCTAATGTTTCTTCAAACTGAACACCGAGACTGTTTATTTTAACGTATCTGTAATAATCATCTATTATATATCCTGCTACAGGGTTTACGGTGATGTCAATGTCCTTTAACTTGTTGTCCATTTCAACAGTTGCAAAAACGGCATAACAGTCTGTTCCTTCAGATTCGTATGACTCAAAATATACGTCTTCACCGTTAACCGTAACAGATTGAAAAAGACTTTCTCTTTCTGCGAAAATATAGCCTTCTGTTGTATTGAGAATGATAATAAGTTCGTAAACACATCCCGGCTCAAAACAATCTGTGAAAGGGGAATAGCTTTCTTCTTCGTGAATCTCATATACATAAAATTCACCGGAAAAAGCAAGCCCCGGAGTGTTTATTGTAATATATTCTTCATAACTGTATAAGTTTATTCCGGGTTCAGCTTCAACCGTCAGGTCGATGGTATCGACGGTATTTGTTGCAAATGCGGTTAACGGCAATATTGACATAACCAGAACAGAAAGAATAACGGACAATATACGTTTTGATTTTTTCATAAGTTTCATCCCTTTCGT
Organism: Acutalibacteraceae bacterium; assembly: GCA_045531935.1. Taxonomy (GTDB): domain Bacteria; phylum Bacillota; class Clostridia; order Oscillospirales; family Acutalibacteraceae; genus UBA8612. The sequence goes on from JAZSEX010000067.1 coordinate 19,634, forward strand.
CAGGTCGAGAATATTATCTCTGTTTGCAATATATCATTTATCTTTGAAATAATCAATAATCTGCTTAAGAATTAAGAAATAGTTTATTAAATCTCATATTAACCAATAAAAAAGAGTCGCTGTTAAGCGACTCTTTTTGTATGTATAGTGTGATTATTTCTCTTCTTTCTTCTTGTGGAAGAGAATCTTGTCGACAGGGAAGTAGAGGAAGAACTGAACAGCTGAACAAATCATTGTAGCAATGTTCTTTGCAGCTGCTTCGTCAAGATTCCAGCCGATGAATACGTTTTTGAGTGTGGGGTTAAGCCATGCAGAGAAGAAAATAAGTCCGATTGTGAAAACAATATAAATAGGAAGAGCAACCGCAATGTTTGCACCTGAGTTGAATGTCTTTTCTTTGTTGACAAAGAAAGCGACAATCTGTGCAACGATATTGGCAACGTTACTTACAATAAAGTAACCGAGACCGCCGACTGCAACAGGATAAATGAAAACCCACCATGCAAAATCCTGCTGGTAAAGCTCTTTGATTGCGGGGATAAGCTGAAGTGTGTTGAGAAGTACGAACTGAACAATCATTGCAAGAAGACTTACAACGATAAACTTTACAAACTGCCAGATTGTTACAAGGATTGAACCTTTGCTTTCAGCAGCTTTGTCGATTTGATTTAATTTACCCATAATTAATCTCCTAACATTTAGAATTCAATGTATTATATCATTTAAAGAAATTATTTACAAGTCAAAATTTGACAAGGATTTTTGTGCAATATTACTTTATGAGACTGTAATGTGTAGTATCATTGATATATCTGAATACAGTATCACCCCATTTGTATGTACCGGGTTTGTAATATGTAACTCTTGTTATACCGGTATTGTAATAGTCAATATCGAATGCAGGCTTGTTTTCGTATAGCTTCATAATATAAAAAACGAGGTTGGTAATAAATGCTGCGTGGCTTACAAGTACAACTTTTTCGCCGTTTTTGTATCTCGACCTGAGATAATCAACAACGAATTTGGCTCTTGCATTTACTTTGTCAGGTGTTTCATGCTTGTCATATCTCATTCTTGTTTCTTTTGTGTCAGTACCGTCAGCGTATACTGCAGCGGAGCAGAATTCCTGTATTTCTTCTATCTTAACACCTTTATACTCAGGTGCAACACCAACTTCGCAAATTTCAGGCATTATTTTTAGAGATAAATTATTGTCCTGATATTTTATAATTTCCGTGGCTGTACGTGCTGCTCTGAGCATCGGGCTTGCATATGCTGCGTCAAAAGTTGTATCTTTCAGAAATTCTCCTGCTGCACGTGCTTGTGAAATTCCTTTTTCAGTCAGAATGGGGTCTTGTGACTCTTTCAATGTCAGGTCCTCTCTGCCATAGCCTGCATTACCCATACTTTCGCCGTGACGGATTATATAAAGGTCTAATTCAACAATCGGTTTGATATCCATAATTAACTCCATTTGAAATATTTTCTTCATTTTATTGCAGATTGACTCATCTTGTCAAGCTGTAATCAGTGACATGCTGTTTAACCGATTCATAAACTGTATCGGTGATTATTTTGATTTATAATTTGATTATTGGTGTTACTCTCCCTTTTTTAGGAACTCTTTCAGGAGCAACATTTGTTTTGTTTGCTAAAAACAGTGTCAGCGATAAATCTCAGAAAATGATTTCTGGATTTGCGGCTGGAGTAATGGTTGCGGCTGCTGTATGGAGTTTGCTTATACCTGCCATGGAGCATGTTTCTTATCTGGGTGTTCTGTCATTCGTTCCTGCAGTTGTTGGTTTTTGGCTTGGTGTTTTTATTTTTGCAGGAGCTGAAAGATTGTTGGAACATTACAAATTTAATGATAATAAAGGAATTAAGAGTATTATAGTTACCGTTCTTGCTGTTGTGCTTCACAATTTTCCTGAGGGTATGGCGGTTGGTGTAGTCTATGCCGGTATAATAAGCGGTGAAGGGATGATGAGTGTAGCAGGTGCGTTTGCGTTATCATTAGGAATAGCGGTACAGAATATACCCGAGGGTGCTATTGTTTCTCTACCTTTGAAATCAATAGGATACAGTAAGGCAAGATCATTCATCTATGGAGTACTTTCCGGTATAGTTGAACCTGTCGGTGCAATTATTACAATTTTACTGTTCAACTTATGTTTGCCGATATTTCCAATTTTTCTCGGTTTTGCAGCAGGTGCAATGTTGTATGTTGTTGTTGAAGAGCTGATTCCCGGTATGACAAGAGGAGAATGTGACAATATCGGTACCATACTGTTTGCAGTGGGCTTTACACTTATGATGTCGCTTGATGTAGCACTCGGGTGATTGACAAAGAATATGGTTTTATGTAATACTTATTTATATCAATATATAAGGAATGATATGTATGGATAAATGCAATTTCTTTGATGTTTATGTAAAACAAAATGAAAATCCGGTCTTTTGTTACAGAAGCGGTAATATGGTTTATGAAGAAATGCTGTATAACGGTGCTTTGATATCGTGCGGTTATAATGCGGCAGGTTATCCTCTTGATGTTCTTTCCAACTTTCCGTCATGTATTGACCGCAAATATTATTCTGAACCTTTTACTTTTAATATTGAGATTGACGGACAGAGTATAGATTATGATTTGACTTACTTGGATTTTAATGTTGACAGGTCTTCGGATAATATTCATTCCGTACTTGTACTTGAAAGTAGAATTAAACCGATAAAATTAAAAATTCATACAATTCTTGACGGTACGCAGATGTTTACCCGTTATTTTGAAATCGAAAATTTGTCAGATGCTCCGCTTAACATCAGTCGTCTGAGTCTTTTCAGCGGCGGAATTGAGGATATGGCTACCGAAAAACTTTCTTTAAGTATAAGTGATAATGAAATTTATTCCGTCGGCTATTTTACTGATGACAGATGGGGCAGGGAAGGCGAGTTTTGTTGGCGACCTCTGCAGACAGAAGTAACAAATATTGATACACGTTTTAATCGTGATCGTTTCAGACATCCTCTTGTTTTTATTCGTAATAATCTGCTCGGTAAAATTTTGTTTGCTCAGATTGGCTGGAGCGGCGGCTGCAGATTTACTCTTGATAATAACGTAAAATCAGAAAATGCTTCTTCACACCTTTCATTTAAAGCCGAAATACTCGCTCATAACCCTATGTATGTGCTTGCTGGATACGAAACCCTCATAACACCCGAAGTGCATATAGGCCTTGTTCACGGTGATATTGATGATGCTGTTTGTCATATGCATGAACATATAAGACGTTCTGTTTGTAAAATCAAATGCACTGATTTGCTTATCGGTGCCGGTATGGGTGCTGAGCACGATATGAGCGTTGAAACGAGTAAAAGTTTTATTGACCGGTTTGCTCAGATGGGTGCAGAAGTATTTATTGTCGATGCAGGTTGGGCTTGCCCTCCGAAGCTTGAAACAAGCTGGGGTGACTATAATTCTGTGAATATTCCCAATGCCGAAAGATATCCTAACGGAATAGGCGAAGTGGTCGATTATTGCCACGAAAAAGGCCTTAAATTCGGCTTGTGGGTCGATATTGACGTCATAGGTAAACTCAGCCCTAATTACAGCAATCATCCCGAATGGAGAGCAAAAAACGTTTTTGGTGAACAAAGCAGTTCGTTTGCTGATTATTCTCGCCCTGAGGTTGCTGAATGGGCAGAAAATGAGCTTGCACGGATTATAACAGAATACAGACTTGATCTTCTCAGAATCGATTGTAATGTTGATTACAAAGATTATTATGGTGTTCGTGATACAGGAACGGGCAGAAAAGAATGTACTTCCATAAAACACTTCAATGCAATTTACGGCATTTTCAGAAGGCTTAAAGAGCGTTTTCCGAATGTTATTTTCGAAAACTGTGCAGGTGGTGGCGGCAGAACTGACCTTGGTATGATGAAGCCTTTCAATCACACGTGGGTATCAGATTGCCAGTGTGCACCGCATTCGCTTTATATCACTAACGGTATGACTATGGCATTGCCGCCCGAACGCGTTGACAGATTGTTTGCCGGTATGGGTTGTCACTCTTTCGGTTCATTTGATTTGCAGATGCGAAACACGATGCTTACACATATGTCTTTAAATGTTGTTGCACCTGCGGCAGCTGAAATTAATCCATTACAGCTCGAGTTTATTAAGCATAGTACGGATATTTACAAAAACTTTATTCTTCCGATTCTGCCGACATCACGGGTTTGCCATCATACTCCCGATTCGGCACAGGCTTTAAAAAATGGTTTTACTGCTCTTGAAATTTACTCTCCGAATAAATCCAAAGGAGCTGTAGCTGTGTTTTCTTTGCCTTGCAGTAAATGTACCGATGTCAATATAAAGCCGAAGGGTGTATCTGCTTCGCGTAAATATAAAGTTATTTTTGATAATGACCGTGTGTCTTATGTCGTTTCGGGTTATGAAATATATAATTATGGTATTGATGTCAAAATTGCTTCTGCTCTTTCTTCGGAGCTGATTCTTTTTGAAGCTGTTGAAGACTGATTGTAGTTGACATTATATGTAATTTTGTGCTAAAATTCATTAAAATAAATTAAGGGAGAATATATTATGAAGAGATTTTTAAGCATAATCTTGTCATTCGTTCTTGTGTTCTCGTGCGTAGCTGTTGCTATTTCAGCTTCAGCAGAGGATACAACCACAAAGTTTGCAGTTGCTTCTGACCTGCACTATGTTGTGCCGGAGGAAGAGCTTGAAATGATTAATGATAAAGAGCCTCTTTTCTGGTTTGCAAACCGCAGAGCTCAGCTCGAGAATGAAAGCGGCTTTATTATTGACGAATTCCTGCGTCAGTGTGCAGAGGATGAGGATTGTGAATTTGTTCTTATTCCGGGTGACCTTGTCAATGACGGCAGAATAGTTGTTCAGCAGCATATCGATGTTGCAGCTAAACTCAAAAAGTTTGAAGCTGAAACAGGTAAGCAAGTTTACGTTATCAACGGTAACCACGATAACGGTGCAGGCGAGAACGATTTCAAATATGACGATTTTATCGAGAATTATTATGAATTCGGCTATGCAGAGGCTATCGAAACTGTTGAGGGTGAGTGCTCATATGTTGCTGACCTTAACGATGATTACCGCCTTATTGCACTCGATAGCTGTGACCCCACTAAGTCTACAGAAGACGGTATGACAAGCACTAAGGTCAACTGGGTAATTGCTCAGGCTGAGAAAGCTTATGCTGACGGTAAGTATCCTGTTCTTATGATGCATCATAACCTTCTTGATCATCTCCCTATGCAGAGAATTCTCAGCAGAAACTTTATTATCAGAAATCATACTGCGACAGCAGAGAAATTTGCTAATGCAGGTATCAAGCTTGTTTTCACAGGTCATGAGCATTGCAGTGATGCTGCTGTTTATACAAGTACACTCGGCAACAGAATTTACGATTTCGCAAATACTTCTCTTACAATGTATCCTCTTACATACAAGATGTTTACCGTAACTGATGACGAAATCAATTACGAGTCAAAGGAAATCAATAAAATTGATACAGAAGCTCTCACAAGCACTGTTGCAGGCTATCCTCAGGAAGCAATCGATATGATGAATGAGGATTTCAACGGTATCTATGCAAAGCAGTTCCTTAAAGCAGGCGTTGAATACAGACTTGCCAAAGGTATGAGAATGGAAGAGATGGGTATGGAAGAGGGCGATCCTTTCTATAATCTCGTCTATACTGCAGTTACGGGTCTTACCGATGTCCTTGAAAAGCCTCTTTACGGTGAAGGTGGCATACAGGAGATGGCAAAGGAATATAATATAGAGATTCCTGACAGTGATTACTATAACTGCTGGGATGTTGCCACTGAACTTGTAGGTGCTCACTATGAAGGCAGTGAAGATTACGATATCCAGGGCACAGAGGTTACAATCTTCCTTCGTGCCGTTGCTCTTGTGCTTCGCAGCGACCTTGCCGCTATTGCTGATAATACACTCCTCGGTGCGGCTAATATGCTCCTTGAAAAGTTCGGATATGAAGACGGTGTTGCTGACAGTATAACAAAGCTTGCAACCGATACTTTTGGCGGTGTTTCTACTGTCGAGTATTTCCTTCTTGCTCTTGTTTCTCCGCTTCTTATCGAAGTTATAGCTGATGATGATGGTGTAGATGATAATAACGGTACACTGCCCGGATATGCGGTAGGCGGTACCGATGTTGCTTTTGCAAATATTTCTGACAGAATGGCAAAAATATTTGAAGCAATCATCTCTTATGTCTCCTATATTATAAAGGTTATTACCAGAGCTATCGAGGTTCTTCCTCTGTAAAGTTTCAGCAGAATCAACGATTTTAAACCGTCCTCTTGCCGCAAAAAAACTTTTTTGAAAAAAATTGAAAAAAGTTTCAAAAAAGTGTTGACAAGAGGACGGAAATGTAGTATAGTAGTCAACGTCGCCGGTACACGGCAACAACATATGGGAGCATAGCTCAGTTGGCTAGAGCACCTGCCTTACAAGCAGGGGGTCATAGGTTCGAGCCCTATTGTTCCCACCAAAAAGGACTTTTTTTGAGTCCTTTTATGGCCTGGTAGTTCAGCTGGTTAGAACGCCGCCCTGTCACGGCGGAGGTCGTGGGTTCGAGTCCCATCCAGGTCGCCATATTTGCGGATTTAGCTCATCTGGTAGAGCGCCACCTTGCCAAGGTGGAGGTAGCGGGTTCGAGCCCCGTAATCCGCTCCAGCGGCGCCATAGCCAAGTGGTAAGGCGGGGGTCTGCAACACCCTGATCCCCGGTTCAAATCCGGGTGGCGCCTCCAAAAGCCATCGTAAGAAATTGCGATGGTTTTTTTATTTTGAAGAAATAATCAAAACCACCCGTAAAACGGGTGGTATGCAAAAGCCCTTAAAGGGCTTGGTACGACCCTTACCACT